>QMVO01000098.1 GCA_003661125.1 Methanosarcinales archaeon | reverse complement strand
GTTCTCATAAGTTGTTTCATTGTAGGTATAGCTTATTATTTCTGTTGAGTTCCATGTGTTATTTGAATTGTAGGAATAAGCGTTTTGTCTGTTGTTTATGAAGTTGTTGAGGTAAATGATGTTGTCACTTGAAGAATAGAGAACGATGCCGTTTTTGTTATTCAAGCAGGCACTGTTGTCAGTTAGTGTATTATCCTTGCTTGAGGAATACAAAATGACGATGCCGTTTCCGTTGTTCGCGTTTGCGGTGTTGTTTGTAAGGGTGTTATTACTTGAAGAGCCCAAGCTAATACCATCGTACCTGTTTGAGTTTGCGGTATTATCTGCTAATGTGTTACGTAAGCAGGAATAAAAATCAAAGCCAAAATAGCGGTTATTTGAAGCGGTGTTATTTGTTAGCGTGTTATTAGTTGAGTTGAAAATAAAGATACCGGCACCGCTGTTCAATGAGGCTTTATTGTTCATTATGAAGTTATTGCTTGAAGAAACTAAGCTAATGCCATCCATGTTGTTTGCGTTTACGATGTTGTCCGTGATCGTATTATAACTCGAATAAGACAAGCTAATGCCATCACCGTTGTTCGATGCGATGTTGTTCGAGATGTTACAATAATCCGCTTCATAAAGATGTATTCCAACTGGACGCCCCGAACCCGATCCAACTCTCTTCTTATGGAAACCATCCTCTCCAATCTCAATTATCTCATGAAACCCCCGAGCCGCCTCGACCACCTTGAATCCGCTTATATTCACATAATCAACGCTTACCGTAAATACACAATCCTCCCAATTTTTCGCCCGAATAATCGTTTTATCAGGCCCGTTTTCTGACTCAATCGTTAAACGCTTGTTCACTTTGATATTTTCATTGTAGGTGCCATCTCTGACGATTATAGTATCTCCATCGAATGCAACATTCACTGCCGCCTGAATTGTCGAATAATTATCCGGTACGTAAATTGTTGTTGGCGATGAAAGCGTAACAGTTGCTTTTAGGTCAGCCGCCAGCCATTCTAATGGACCTTCATAAGTTAGAGCGGTTAGGCAAGCTCCATTATCAAATAATTCCGCGATCTCGTGACTAATTGATTCCACTTCATCGATAGTTAAGCTAAATTCAACGGGTAGAAGATCAGGTGGGTGCCAAAGATAACACCATTCAGGCCACCGAGGATAATTCCATTCAGCGATCCTGAGCACAGAAATAGAAGACCTATTGATTCTACCATTTGTTATAGCGAAAATACCAATATCCACATCGCCTAAGGCTAACTTAGAAATCTTCAGTGGATAGTATAAAAAGCTGCTTTCAAAGCGATACATTATTGGCTCAATACTCTCTTTGGCTTTGCTCACGTCCGTAAGGTCAAAAACAAAGAATTTTAAGTCTCTTTTTATATAATCAGAAACAATTGCTTCCAATTTATCTCCTGAGATTTCCTTTTCTATACCATGCTCTTTCAAATAATTCTCTGCCCATTGTATGAATTCTTGAACGTCATTTACTTCTACGACGGTAATGTCATGGGCGCCTATTTTTTCGTGAAAAGTTATGTTTATCCCTCGACCCAAATAAGGAGGAGCTTTTATCCTTATTAAGCTCTCGATTTGCGTAAAGGCGTCGAAATTTCCTTCTTTTATAGCTTTAGGATTGGATGGCAAAGGCAAAATTCCAAGTACCGGGGAGCTTTCGCTTGTATAAACGTCTGTTGAAAGAATCAATAGCTCCTCTTCACCATTCCAGGCAATTATCGCTTTTTGTCCAGGTCCATAGACTGAGACATCTGATGTTGGGATCATTCCTCTATCCGCGGATACTACCCCTTCACACATCAATCCAACTAACAAACATGCGAGCATAATTTCAATATAATTTTTCCACCCGATTTTTTCTTCTTTCATCTGGATTACCACTTTCTTCTTTTCATAATACTAAATGCACCTCTACTTTTTTAAACTTTGAACTTTCTTACTTCTTTTTGAATATTGTTCTTTATACGGATGCTTTCAAGCCGGCGTTGCTGGTTACCGTTAATGTTACCTCATTACAATCACCTTCACGCTTCATTCTCAGTTTCCACTCCTTCAACCGCTCCAATTTGCACTTACGTTCCATGACGCTTCATTAAAATTAAAAATTCCCTCCACGATTTCCGATTGAAGGAAAACCCTATACCTGGAAGCTTCCAAGGAAAGATGTAAGTCTGCTCGAAGCCTGCTGGAAGTGCAAAAGGCACAAGCATAACCTGCGATTCCCAGCTATATTCTGGAATCCCGAACTCCCAGAATAAGTAAACATTTTTATCCATCGAAGTTGGATTTCTTAACGTTATACTCGTCCTCATTACCTCTTCTGCTTTATACTCGCTTTTATCTGTTTTTACATTGACGAAAGGAGTTATCTCATTCACATAGACACCTGTTGAGAAAGGATCTTCTTCACCATCGTCGTCAGTAACCGTCAGAGCCACCTTATAGCTCGTTGCAGAAGTATAGGAATGCGATGATTCGGCTCCAGACGCCGTAGAGCCATCGCCGAAATCCCACTCATATCAGGCGAGAAATCGAAATAAGCCGCTGGCTGCCAATTATCTGGCTCTAATCCTTCTTCTAATATGTTTATGGTCATATCGTAATCCACGCTCTCGCCGTCAACATTCACTATTCTTATCATATTGAATCCGTGTGACGCAAGCAGTATTTCTGGCTCTGTGCATACCGGATCTGTTACTATCAGGTCATAGTTGTAGCCGAAGGGGGTAACTGCGGTGTAATTCCCATGTGTGTGTCCTGCAAACCAATAGACAGGGTCAGTGACAATTAGGTCCACTGAAGAATGAGCGATAAAATCGATGCTTTTTCTTACTCCTTCTTTCTTTCCTACACTATACCCATCATATATTCGCTCAATATCATCGTCACCGAGTATATCCCCGGGGCTGACTGTATTGCTGAATATCTCCTCTTCAGTCATTGAGGAGGGATCATCATCTTTGTCAATATTTACCCCCTGGTTATAATATGCAGCCCATACAAGTTCGCTACAGTACCAGATCGCCTCATCTGGATGCTTACCCAACCAAGGAAACATCGGCCGCCAACCCCTACCCAATTCTCCTTCAGTCCAATGAGCAGCTGCTTTTCTGAGTTCATAGGGTTGTTCTTTTACACGTAGCAAACATACAATTGTATCCTTTGTATCTACTAGATTATCCCATGTTTCAAAGGGCATTTTTACAACTCCATAAGGCCATAAGCGAGCTTCTACCACTTTACCATTACCAACATATATTCCGACATGACCCTCCACGCGTAACACTGAGCCTCCTCTGGCCCATAATATGTCCCCTATTTCAATATCTTTTCGCCATTCTGGAACAGGAGCAATAACATAATTTTCAAAAGGTCCAATCAGCGGATAATTGTCCTTATCTGAATTTACGCCGTAAGGAGTATCACCAATTCCATTGCCATCTGCATCGCTCCCTGTGTAATTATCCCAGTAGTTGCCGAGGTAGCTTGTGCAGGTATTGCCGTCATAGGTATAGGTTTCTGGCTCGGGAGAGTTCCAGATGTTGGTTGAATTGGATGAGTGGACATTATAAGTATTGTTTATGAAGTTGTTAAGATAGATGGCATTGTTTAATGCATAACCTAAGCGGATGCCATAATTGTTGCCCAAAGCAACATTGTTTTGGATGTTATTATTTGAAGATTCCCATAATAGGATGCCTTGATCCCTGTTTTCGTAAATTGTATTGCTGCTGATGAGATTGTTAGACGAATTACACTGCAAAAAAATACCATGAATGTTGTTCTTGCAGATATTATTTTCGAGGATGTTATTTGATGATCCATCCAAGATGATCCCTTCACCGCCATTCTCGCTAATTGTGTTACTTTTGATGATATTGCTCGAGGAATAACCCAAGCGGATGCCTTCATTGTTGTTCGATGCGTTGTTATTGATTAAATCATTTCTCGATGAATTATACACCCAGATGCCCTTATTGTTGTTCAAACAGTTATTTTTTTAGTATATTACTGTTAGAATTTCCAAGGTAAATTCCATAGGAGTTTAGGTTAGCAGTATTTTTAACAATGTTGTTTCCGAAAGCGTACTCAAGACAAACCCCAATCGTGTTGTATAAGCAATAGTTGCTTGTAATATCGTTATTGTTATTGAAACCAAATAGACGGATTCCATCAAAGTTGTTTAAGCATGTGTTATTTGTTAATGTATTGTTATAGGATTTTTCTAAGTAAATTCCATCATAATTGTCGGAGCAAATGTTATTAATAATTATATTGTTGCTCGAAGAATCTAGGTAAATACCGTTGTGGCTATTCGAATTCGCGTTGTTGTTTGTTATTTCGTTGTCGCTAGAATAAGACCCAAGTTGAATTCCAGCGTCTTTATTCAAATTTACGTTGTTATTGCTTATTGCGTTGTTGGAAGAAGAGTAAAGGTCAATTCCATCATCAGTGTTTAAATTTGCGTTGTTATTTATAATTATGTTGTTGGAAGAATATGCAAGGCAGATTCCGTCGTCATTATTCAAGGCTTTGTTAAGATACAAAGTATTATTAGAAGAAAGTATGAGAACAATTCCGTTCCCCCAGTTCATGTTTACATTATTGTTGAATATGCCGTTGTTAGAGGAAGATTGTAGGTAAATTCCATCGTGGCTGTTTAAGCAGTTGTTATTTGAAATTTTGCAGTAATCAACAGAATAGAGATATATTCCAGCTTTCCAATTTCCAGTTGCATTTGTTACAGTGAATCCATTTATATGCACATAATTCGCAGTCACCTCAAAGACATGATCATTTGAATTCTTTGCCTGAACAATTGTGTCCTCAGGATTTCCAGAAGTTGACCTAATCGTTAAAGACTTGTAAATATTCACATTCTCATTGTAAGTTCCAGGATCAATTGTAATCGTATGCCCATCTTTTGTATCAGAATCATCTATTGCAGCTTGAATCGTTGCAAAGTCTTCTCCTGTGTTGAGATTGTGAACTAAGTGTTCTTTGTGAGAAATCCTTTTCCAAGGACGATCAGGATGTTTCCTGAAAATATACTCGTATTTTGAGATATAGTGTCCAGTTCTTCCATCATAAAGAGGAGTCCCCCCTACATACCAAGTATTTTTTGGGTCACCATATTCATTTAGATCATTCTCTTTAATCCAGGCTTCAATCTGTGATTTCTCCTCTTCAGAAACTACTATAGTTAAACCTGCCTCCGTCCAATTTGTTTCTCCTTCATCATCTGTTATTGTTAATCTTACAAAATAATCGTCTGAAGGAAAAGAAAAAGAATATTTAATAACTTTTTTGTCTGGACCTTCTTTCACCCAAATGTGTTCCCTAACTTTGTCTGTGCCTTCAACCGTCCAAATGTATCCCCTAAAGAGGTAAATCTCCCAGCGATAATTAGTAATATCTCCGCCATCTGGATCGTAAGAAGTAGATGCATCAAAGGTTACTTCCTCACCAAGATTAACCGGGGTTTGAGGTGAGTATCTAAAAGATGCTATGGGTCGGAGGTTTCCATGAAAAATTCGCAGGCTGTAAAGATTGTATTTTCCAAGTGTTCCATTTCCAAGTTTTCCAACTTCCCATTCCCTCTCCCCTTTTGCTCTGAGATAATCGTATGGGTCCTGAAAATAGAATTTATCGCCCTTTACACCGTAAAATACTATAAAATGAGTATTGTCATTGTTATAAGGAGGATATCTTACTTCACCTATCACCGGATATTTATTACTTAATTCTTTCCTAATCCTGTCTTGACTGAACTCGTTCCAATGGGTGTTAACACGTTCATAGGCTTTCTTATTGAGGTCTTTAATCCATATCTTCTCTGTACTGGGAAGTTGTTCTACCTTTCTAAAGTCCAGCATAGCATCCTTACCTAACGCTCCGATATTTGTAAGGGATTTATTGAGTTCCAAAGGATCGGTATCATAGCCAAAGTATTTCAAAACCATTGCCACTGAAGTAACTGCACATCCCCAATCCTTAAATTTGTAGGTACTATGGTCTAAGGGTTTGTCTTTCCAAGTATCATTTCTCTGACTAAAGAATGGAACATCAAGTAATTCTTCAATTTCAACACTCAGTATTTTGCTTGGGGTGTCTATTGCATCTTCATTACTCCCTGACACCACAACCGCGCATGGCACCGCACTCATCAAAAGCATGCATACAACCAAACAACTCAATACCTTCCGCACTATCATCTTCTTCATCGCTATCTTTCGCCGAGATTTTATCCGAGTTGGAAGTGACAACAAAAATTAATTCGTAAATTCGGTATTTAAAACTTCCGATTTTTAGGTACCCCTAATTTCATCTCATCTTCTGTCTATTTTTTCAAATGCCCTAAAATTCGATAACTCGACTAATAACCCTCAACTTTAAGTCCTTCAATATACTTAAACTATAAATATTGTATTTGTATAGCTACCCTTTATTTTAAAACTTCCCATGCGATATTCTTGCAATAATGGTTAGGGTGGTAATCCATCAGCGCAACATTTGGAGTGGAAGCAGGGGTATTTAAATATACATC
>QMVO01000097.1 GCA_003661125.1 Methanosarcinales archaeon | reverse complement strand
TTACATTGAGAGGGATAGAAGCTTGGCATAATGGTGCTTTCGTTAAACGGTGGAAATATTGGGAATATGCTCTAGATATTGCTGCGGATTATATGCTGGAAAAGTGCTTGTTATAGTGCACGTGCCTTACGGCACTCACTCAAATTTTTGCTTCGCAAAAACTTCTTTTATGCTTGAACGTTAGGCGCAATTATAAATTTTAAGGGTGGAGAAATGGAGATATTCAACCTCCTGATAGTGAACCTCGTGGTGCACGTCGTGAAATGTATGACCAACTGGTTGCTCCGTACCTTCACCTACTTTAACACCAGCATCTACCCTTATGCCACCAATACCCGGCTCTGAATTTTTGTTCGCTATAATCGGGGTATTGGCTGCGTTATATTTGATAATGCGAAGGAGGTAAGGTGTATGAAGCCTCCGGGATTTATTTATTGCTCATATAAATCCACTTCCAATCGCGAAACACCTACTGGTTTTTTTAATGCCTGTTTTTTGATGAATTCCCCTTCAGAATTTTCAAGACAATCCCATAATGAGAACTTATCAAGTAAATACGCAAACACTTGGAAAAATAACCATCTGAACCAGTAATCATCTGAAGAATAAAAAGGGAAATGAATAAAATTATTTCGCAATGATATCATAAGGTCATATGACTTTTCAAGCTCTTTAAATTTAGTTTTATCCGGCTCGTTGATTAATTTGATTAGTTTATCTTTTAACTTTCCTAATGTTCTATCTTTTGGTTTCATGGCTAAGTAATCCTTAGGGCTGTTAAAAAACAAAATTATTTTAACCAATCCTTCAAAAAGAACACCCAAAAAAATATATTCATGAAATGATTGTATAAAAAAACGACCTTCTTTTTTGATTGTCTTTTTGTAAAGTTCAAGTATAGAAATCCATTGTTCAAATAAGTCTTTCTTATAATTGTTAAAACTCTCAGGTTCTTTTATAATCTCCTTTACTCTGCTTTCAAACGCTTCTGTATCTTGTTCCATATCTTTTACTTAAGACTTAAGAATAGACAGACTACTTTATATTTATAATTATCATCGGATTTTTTATTTTTATTTACCTACCTTTACCCTACCTACTTATTTGAACTTAAAACAGACTCATTCAATTTATATCCCTTCTCACCTTTAACTCTCGCTACAAGACCAGAAAATCTGAGCCAGTTTAAAAATTTCTTCGCATACGTCTTCTTTGTCAGTTCAGACCATTTTTTTCCGTACACTGATTCCAGGACATTACCGATTGATTTCACGGTTATTTTTGCCTCTGGCAGTTTATCTATAATCCTTTTATACCGTGAACCCACTAAATATCTGATAAATTTTGTTCTGCGCTCGTCATCGCTTATATACGGCGATATTATCGCCTTTCCACTTTCTGTCAACTCATAAAAACCTCTATGGGGATGCCCAACAAAGCCAAGAGCCTGACAGCAGGCAAGTTCCTGGCTCAGACGCCTTTTCTGAGTCCCGAGATCCCTCGACAGAGTATGAATATCCGCACCCGAAGGAGCTAAAGCGTTCAGTATCCGGAATATTTTATCTGCACTAAGATAAGGAACAGGCATAGCCCCCTCTTCTCCTTCTAATTTCTTAACATTTATTACACCTCTTCTGTAATACCCATAACCAACGAAACCGAAGATGCTTGCAATGCCCGCACCATAAGCTTTCAAAGTCAGCGGGTTTTTCCACCTCTTATTGTATTGTGTGACTAAGAGGTTGCCTATCTCGGAAATCGTCAGTTTTCCTTTTTCATCAAGCCTTTGCTTAACTACCTGGAAATATCCTATATTCTCAATCTGGTGCTGTAATACCTTCTTTGCTTCTTCTTCTTCTGTTTTTATCAGTAACGTATATCGATCTCCTACTGCGGTAAATCTGAATTTTCTCTCACCATCGATAAAACCGAGTGATTTCAATGTTGCTATCAAGTTACTAACCGTAGTTACGCTCACACCGATAGCCTCAGCCAACCCTTGAGCTGAAAACTCATTTACTTCGGATACAAGTTGTAATGGGATTTCTTTTAAGAGTACATTCATTTTACCAACACGTAAGTAAGGGAAATATTCCCGCTTTGCTTTATTCATATATATATCCCCTCTCTTTTTTTTCTTTTCTACTTTTTATTTTATTTTTATTCTTGCCTGCTTTACTTTATTTTATTTATTGGACACCTGTTGTATATATAAAGTTGAGATTTAGTTAGTTATGGAGGAGCTGAGGATAAGGAAAGCTGCGGATGCGGATTTGCAAGAAATTATAAAAATATGGAAGAGGAACATAAAAACAATAAACACTGCTTCGGATATCGCTGATTTGTTCTACTCGTTCAAAAACTATTTCCTTGTGGCTGTTTACTCGGATTCCGCGGACACGAATGCAGCAGACACGCCTAGTGCGAAGAGGAATTTTAACGGCAAAAACAAGGTTCTCGGGTTTGTCGGTGGCACCATAAGAAATGGGCATGGGCATATCTCCGGGATTGCCGTGGATAAAGAATACAGGATGAAAGAAGTTGGAAAGAATTTGTTAAGAACAGTGGAGCGAAAATTTCTCGCGGATAATTTTGACAGGGTTACACTTGAGGTGAGGAAAAGTAACCGTGGTGCGATAAGTTTTTACGAGAAACAGGGCTATAAACAGTTATATATCATAAAGGGCTATTATGCAGATGGCGAGGATGCAATTGTATATGAGAAAAGGATTTGAGGATGCCGGATACAGGGGTGTATATACCGTGATAATCTTGCGGTTACACCACATGTTCCAGCTCCAATGCACCCACGGGACAAATATTCACACATGCTTTACAGCCATTGCATTCTTCATCCTTTATCTCTATCCACAGCCCCAACAAATCTATTGCCTCCGTGGGACATACGGTGACGCACGCACCACAATATCCACACCTATATCTGTCTATTTTTATCATCTTCCTCCTTAAATATCTGCCCTTCAAACGTACTGACCTCAGTGTCTTTTTCCAGCCATGCGTCCTGCGGTAATCCTGCTTTCCAGCACGTCTGGCATAGAAACTCCTCTGCTGACCAATTATACTCAGTAGCAACCTGAGGGAGCAAAAGCCCTTGATATATGCCCTTTTTTACAATCAAGCCATGCTTGCCTATTACTATTTGCTCAGGTAAGTCTTTTGGCTTCACTTTTAGCACCTGTGGTGTGGTGAGGATCGTTAGCTCAATAACGATGTCTGTAAACTCCTCTTTTGTTACCTGTGGGAATCGGGGGTCGTTAACCGCCGCAGATATCGCAGCATCTATAATTGCATCTTTTAGCTTGAATATAGGATATGGATAGCCGATACAGCCTCTAAGTTCTCCATATTTATTCAGCGTGACAAAAACGCCCCTCTTTTCTTCAAATATTGCAGGTAAGTGTGCTCCCGCTTTTATTTTGATATTCTCACTCAAATATTTATCTATTGCAGCTCTTGCAAGCTTTAGCCCTTCTTTTCCCTCTTCTTCTGTTAGCATTGTCATCTTCATGCGGGAGGCAGGATTCGAACCTGCGAACCCCTTCGGGAGCAGATCTTGAGTCTGCCACCTTTGTCCACTCGGTAACTCCCGCCATCGTTTTCGTATACGCTATATGCTATACCTATACTATATTTAAAATTAGATAGCTCCAAATTGATACCACCAGCATCAAAATCATGAACCAAATCGTGACTTCCCACAGAACCAAACTGAATTTATGGTCCGTATCACTTCTGAGATCATCTACTCTCTTCGAGACGTTATCCCCAAGGTCATCTACCCTCTTCGATAATTCCGATACTATTCCTTTTACTTCCCCTATCATCTCCCTCATTTCATAAATCGTAACTTCTAATTTAGCCATCCTTTCTTCCATCTTGCTTTCCCCTCACAAATGCTATGTTATGTTTAGATTGAATATTACACTACACAATCATGGTAGCTGCTGAGGCTATCTTTGAAAACCTCTCCACTGCCTCTCTCGCAACTGGTCCCCTTATCTCAGAGCCCTTTGGAGCCCCCTTATCGTCAACGACAACCGCAGCATTATCCTCAAACTTCACTCGCATCCCGGAAGGTCGCCTATATTCTTTCCTCTGCCTTATTATCACCGCCTTCAATAGCTGCTTCTTTATTTCCGGTCTTCCTTTTTTCACTGATACAATTACCATATCCCCGATTCCTGCTTTTGGATACCTATTTTTCACACCCCGGTATCCTTTCACCGCTATAATCTGTAACACTTTTGCACCGGTATTATCCACGCAGTCTAAACGCGTACCGGTCTGCAAAGCCTTCGTTATCTTCGCTTTTACTCCTTTCATACTATCACCTCATTATGGTCGTTTATGTTTAGCATTTATAACATAACATACCATACATATATATTTTTGTTTTGATTTGATTTTGAATAGGATTTGCGACATAGCCAAATATGTTTACCAGCATAAGGGCTCTATATTTTCAAAAACCGAGTCATAAAGGATACAATTATAATTATAACTCCAGAGGGCCTACATCTTCAAACCCTTCCCTTTTCCCCATTCCCGCTTCGTGCTCCAATTCACCGAGTTTGAAGAGCAGTTTTATTACGTTTTGTGCATGCTCTCTCGCACGGCGGTCCGCGAGCCACGCAAGCTTCTTCTCATTTTCTACTTCGTCTTCATATACAAAGACCTCTATTATGTGTTTAGAAGTGAGAAGCTGTGCAGCTATTATTCCGAGTGAGGCTTCGTGTGCACATTGCTTGTCTATATCCTTAGGTCCAGGCATGCCCAATGCCATCACTATGTCGCATCCTCTCTCCTCTATCAGCTTCTTCGATGCCACTGGCAAGTCCTTTATACCCGGGACGGTGTACCTCTCTATCTTTACCGATGCATTCTTCCTCAGTTCGTCTATCGCCGCCGTACCCATGTCATATCTCGCAAAGGTGGTATCGGCTATGCCTACTTTTTTCATTTCACCTCTTTTTCTCTAAGGATTTGAAAACCTTTTCTTCAATACCATTTATTGTTCTACACACGCCAAAGCGCCGAGGGGACATGCTTTTACGCATACCTCGCACCGGACACATTTCTCCTCCTCCACGCATATATTCCACGAAGGATCGAACTTAAACACCCCGGTTGGGCAGACAGAAATGCAAGCACCACAGTGGACACATCTCGCTTCATCCCAGGCAATAAGTTTCACTAATTTCCTTACTTCAACTCCTTTCTCCCTGAATAGTGCTGCAACACGCTCCACTTTATCCTCCGGGACGTCAATGATGAGATCGGCTCGCACTGCATCCACATTCGCGCGATCTATGTTTATTTTCGCTCCCGTTTCAAGAATTACCTCAGCCGTATACGGTGTTTCGTGCAAACGTGACGAAAATCTCCTGAGCAGCAACTTCATGGTATTTGGATTATATATTTGGCTCTTCTCTATATAAAATAAAAAGATTTTCAAATGGTGTTCAAATCCCCAAAATTATTGATTTCCAGGACTATGATAAGGAGACTTAACCCTTCCAAAACGCAGGCGTCAGCAGAACCAGAACAGTAAATAATTCCAGCCGCCCTGCCCACATGCAAAAAGACAGGATGTATTTTCCCAGGATTGGAACAGATGCATAATTAGCCGATACAAGGCAAAATCCAGGTCCTACGTTTCCCAATGTCGCCGCTACGGAAGATGCCGCACTTACCATATCCAATCCTATTGCAGTCATTGCAATCGAGCATACCACAAATATCAGAATATAGGAGATAAAAAAGGCAACAATCCCCTGTACGATGTCATCAGAAATAGGCTTTTCCCCTGTCTTCATCACAAAAATCGCATGCGGGTACAGAATTTTACGAATCCGCTGTTTAAAATATTTTAGTAAAACGTATATCCTGATGACCTTGATGCTACCACCAGTTGACCCGCCACATGCTCCGATGAACATCAGGCTGAAAAGAATGATTTTGGACAAATGACTCCAGGTATCAAAATTGGAGGTTGTGAATCCCGAGGTGGTCATGAAGGAAATAGCCTGAAATCCTCCGTAACGGAGTGCTTCCTGTATGGAACCGAACTTGTGAATATACAAATCAGCCGTTATTATGGAGATAGCAGCTAAAAGAAATAGGCAATAAACTTGAAACTCCTTGTTTGCCAATATTCTCCGGGGTTTTCTTATTAAAGAATAGTGCAAAATGAAGTTCATCCCTGCGAGGAACATGAACACGACTATAATAAACTCTGCTATTGGGTTCGCGTAACCTGCGATATTGTTCGACAGTGGCGAGAAACCGCCGGTAGGCATCGTGCAGAACGCGGTGCAAAAAGAGTGATACAAAGGCATTTTCGCAGCATAAAAAAGCGCTAAAACCTCTGCACCTGTCAAAATCAGGTAAATTGACCACAGCATTCTTGCAGTCATTTGAACTCTCGGTCTAATCCTCTCTGACAACGGTCCTGGGAATTCTCGGTCAAATAACTGACTGCCCGCAATGCCAAAGGTGGGTAGTATCGCAATAAAAAGCAAAATCACACCCATACCGCCTATCCACTGCGTGAAACTCCGCCACAGCAGTATGCTCCGGTCAACATGCTCTAAATTCAACATCACCGTGGAGCCCGTGGTTGTGAAGCCTGACATAGACTCAAAAAAGGCATCCGTTGGACCTAACGTCGCG
>QMVO01000096.1 GCA_003661125.1 Methanosarcinales archaeon | reverse complement strand
TTTTTTGCCCGCATATCTTCCCTCTCATCAGATCAGAGGGATAGTAGCTCTTTATTTATTTTTTGTAAATTTTAAAATAGAAAACCTTTTATACTATGAAACTTAAAAAGAAACATTCATGACACATGGAGACACCCATGAGCATGAAAATAATAAGGTATTTTCATACCAAAAAAGGCGATTATACATATAAAGATGGATGACAAAAGCGAGATGTGAGAGATGAAAATGAAAAAGGTTGCGAAAAAAATAGGGAGGATAGGATTGATAGCAGTAGCAGTTCTACTTGCGTGTGTATGTGTACTTTACCCAGCAACAGCAGCGGGTCAAATTGGAGCAATCGGTTCTATATCTGTCTCTTCTTCACCCCACGGCGCAGATATATCTCTTGATGGCGTACCTATAAACGCAGTAACACCCTACACGATACAACATTTAGATCCGGGCACCCACACAATTGAACTCTTTCTTGAAGGTTATCAGGATTGGTCACAGACGGTAGAAGTAAAAGCTAACGAAACATCGGAGGTTCACGCGGCATTGACCCCTGTACCGACACCAACGCCTTCGCTAACGCCACCAGCCACAGGTTCCATCTCTGTCACTTCTGAACCTTCTGGCGCAACGATAGAATTAGATACCCCTGCTGGACCGTTTGTTGGTCCGTCGGTAAAGAACACCTTATACGTTTACTAAGGTAGAACCCGGCACTTGTACAATAAAACTCTCTCTTGAGGGCTATCAGGATTGGGGACCAACAGATGTACAGGTAAGGGCTGGTAGCACTTCATACGTCCATGCAACATTAACTCCAATTGTAACGACAGGTTCTATCTCCGTCTCTTCTTCGCCGTCCGGTGCAAATGTGTACTTAGATAATGCATACAAAGGATTAACGCCCCTTATAATTACTGATGTATCCCAGGGGCACCATCACATTGAACTCACACTTGCAGGTTATCAGGACTGGCCAACAAGTGTAGAAGTAAAAGCTGACGAGACATCATACATATCAGCAACGTTAACTCCAACGCCTCCGGCAACAGGTTCTATCTCGGTCTCTTCTTCTCCATCCGGTGCACGTATATACGTAGACGGTTCATATAAAGGAAGAACACCAGAAACAATTACTTATGTATCCCCTGGCTCACATACCGTTAAGCTTAAACATGACGAGTATCATGATTGGTCAACATCCATAAAAGTAACAGCAGGCAGTACTTCATACGTATCTGCATCATTGACTCCCATTCCTTACCCAACGACAGGTTTTATCTCTGTGTCTTCTTCACCCTCTGGTGCATATATCCACCTGGATGGTTCTTATAAGGGGACAACACCAAAAATTATAACTCACGTCTCTCCAGGCTATCATACGATTGAATTAGAGCACAGTGGATACTATGACTGGACAAGCACTGTTAGGGTAAAAGCAGGAAGCACATCATACGTATCTACGTCATTGACTCCAAATCCTTCACCAACAACAGGTTTTATCTCTGTTACTTCTTCTCCTTCTGGTGCAAATGTTTACCTGGATGGTGCATACCAGGGAAGAACGTCCGCTTCGGGTGATTTGATAATTGTTGCGATAGCCCCTGGTCACCACACAGTTTCAGTCGACCTTTCAGGTTATCAGCATTGGGAAACAGGAGTAGATGTAACAGTTGGAGGGACTTCTTATGTATCTGCATCACTGGTTCCAGCTCACGTGCCAACACCGGCACCAGCAACAGGCGCTATCGCCGTGTCCTCTTCACCGTCAGGTGCAAATGTGTATTTAGATGACACATACAAAGGAATAACGCCCCTTATAATTACTGATGTATCCCCTGGCACACATACAATTGAAGTAAAACTTGAAGGTTATCAGGATTGGTCAACAAGCGTCCAAGTAACCGCAGGCGGTACTGCTTCCGTGCCAGCATCATTGACTCCGAGTACAACACCTACATCAACTCCAAAGACACCAACAACGGTTTTGGGTGTTATCGTTGCGCTGGTTATAAGTGGTATTATTGCCCTCACAAAAAGGAGGGAGAGGAAATAAAAAGATGAGAAGAATGATAAGACCCTTCTGTCATATTTCCTTTTTTAGATGACGTTTTACAATTATAAACTCCGCTACTTCCTCTGCACATTCTTCTACATTCATCTTCTCACTGTCCAGCACGACCTCTGGATTTTCCGGCTTTTCATACGGCACATTCACACCTGGCACCGTTGCTCCTTCCTCCTTTGCCCTCTTATATATACCAGAAGGAGCATATTCCACCTTCCTCTGCCTTTCTCTTTCCATGCATCTCTCTAAAGAACATTTTATATACACTTCAGCGAAATTTTTTATGTTCTTCCTTGCTCTTTCACGGTATTTTCTCCTGTTTGCAGTGGCATCTATTATAACCGGCTTGCCACTCTCCACCAGAAGCTTTGCCATGTAAACCAGGGAACTATACACAATATCCCTCTCCTCTTCCGAGTAAGAAGGCTTTGGAGTGATGAATTTTCTTATCTCGTCAAGTTCAAGTACTCTTACGTTTATACCCTGCGCAGCAAGGATATCCCTCACTTTCCGTGCTATCGCTGTCTTACCACTGCCCGGCAACCCGGTTACCCATATCGCCCAGGTCATTTTATCCCCCTTTTCGTTCTGATTTCACCTTTTCAATGGGCATTTCATATCTTCTTCCATTCTTGTCTTACAGCCGCCGCAGACCTTTTCGTATTTACAATTATTACAGTCACGAGTGCTCCTTGCGCTGGCATATCTTGCCTGTTCTAAATTTTCCTTTATCATATCTATTCTTTCCTTCCTCACATTTCCGACCTGAACTGGAAGAAAAGGACATGCCCATACATCCCCATTCGGCTTGATATACATCATTCCCTTACCGGCTAAACAACCGCCGAAGAAACGCCCCAGAAAATTTATTACTCGCCTGTTGTGAATCCCCCGCTTTTGTAGCATGTATGCCCAATATTCAGGAGATGCAACGGGTATTATTATTGCTCGCACTTCGCGTTGCTTCTCAAGGATCAAATCTAAAAGAGCTTTGAAATCCGCACTTCCGAGTTCATAATCTCGAATCTCTTCACCTCTACCAAAAGGCACAAAACGATAAATGAAATAAGAAAAAACGCCTATTTCATCGCCATAATCTATGATTCGCCCGATTTCATCGAAATTCTGCTTAGCCGCAACGATATTCAGGTGCAGATAAAGATTCTCGGCTATACAATTTTCTATCCCTTTAATCACGGCGTCAAAAGCGCCTGCGACACCCCTTATACGATCGTGCGTCTCAGAGTTCATCGCGTCTAACCCTATTACCACACCAACATCGAATTTCCGGAGCAATTTTGCCACCTCTTTTGTTATCAGCGTTCCATTCGTGGCTATGAAGACGGTGAATCCCATGGATTTTGCATACTCAATCAAATCAAAGAGGTCTTCACGTAACAAAGGCTCTCCACCGGTGAATACAAATGATCTGATGCCTAACGAGGCTATTTGGTCAATCATTGCCTTCGCTTCTTCTTTTGATAGCTCATCATAAGATGCATCCCCGCCAAAAGCATGGCAGTGAATGCACTTCAAATTGCATCTGCTCGTCATTTCCCATACCACATGCGGGTTCAGTCCAAAGCAGCATATTTGTTTCGCACCAGCACCTGCATGGATAAGGTTTTTAAGTTGGAATGCCCACTGAAGAAACGCCCTTTTATGCCAGCTCGTGAGCTCCGCATACAACAGAATCATGACTATCTGCTTCAATAACAAGTGCGGCGGGTTATAGAATGGTTTTATTTTTTTACGTCTGTTTGTTATCATCAATCATCAAGCATCTCCTGCGTTTTTAAGGATGTTATAGTCCCAAGGTATTCATATTTCAGCATCCAGATAATATGTTATATTAGTGATCAGTTATGAACATAAAAAGATATGTTTATATGCGATTTTACATCCCTTAAAAATATGAGAAGCTGGAAAACGATTGCTTTAATTGTGGTTTGTCTGGTGATTGTGACTTGGAGCTTTGTTCTGTTTACGCAGCGGACAGCATCAGAACCACCAGTTCAAATGGTTATGGGACCTTTTTCTGCTCATTACCTTGTCACATACGCACTGGAAAATGATCTCCTAAAGCCTCACTGTGACATAGAAACGAAAATCGAGTACACACTCAACTTCAATGAACTCATGATGACAGGTAGCGGAGATATGGG
Organism: Methanosarcinales archaeon; assembly: GCA_003661125.1. Taxonomy (GTDB): domain Archaea; phylum Halobacteriota; class Syntropharchaeia; order Alkanophagales; family Methanospirareceae; genus QMVO01. The sequence continues at coordinate 2,469 of QMVO01000096.1, read as the reverse complement.
TGAGATGTCAACCGCAGCCTTCGCTATCGCGTATGAAAAGGACATCCCTTTGAAAGCCACAAACATCTTTGTCACGCATCATGGTCTGGAAAGAGGAGATGGCGTTGCCATGTTATTCACGAGGAAAGAGAGTGATATCGAGAAACCGGAGGACCTTGTGGGAAAGAGGGTAGGTGTCCCGGGTCTTAAAACGACTACTACAACCATTTTCTTAAAGATGCTGAGGAGAGAATACGGTATAGAAGAGGATAAACTTAAACTCATAGATAAACCTCTCCCCACGCTCCCTAGATTGCTGGATAAAGGAGATATTGATGTGGCGTTAATGTTTGGCGAGGTATCGGTAAAGACATTTTATAGCGATAAATACAAACTGGTTTGGAATGTTGATGAAACTTTCAAGCAGGAGTATGGCGAGTATCCTCCAGCCTCACTCCTTGTAGCCCGCTCAGACTTCCTTGAAAAGCACGAGGACCAGGCAAAGAGGGTAGTAGCTGCTCTCAGGCAGTCCAAATCGTATGGTGAGAGTGAGGAGCATATAGATAAAATATTTAGCTGGTATGCTGAGAAATTCGGTGGTGATGTGGATATTTACAAAAAGGCTTACTGCAATCATTATTCCATACCCATCTCGCCAATCACCGACGAGAACAAAGGAGCTGTGATGGCTGTCTTTGAGTTTGCAAAGGCTCGTGGTCTCATAACAAAAGTACCTGAGCCAGAAGAAGTATTCGCGAGTATATAGTAATTAGTGTATAAACGATGTGAGCGATAAATACGATGAAAGATAAAGTGCTTTATCAGTTTTTCTCTATACTCGTTTTTTTCATTCTCTGGCAGACAATTTCTGAGTACTACCATTCTCCACTATTTCCCAGTCCGATGGATACTATTAACGCATTATTTTCTCTTTTAGCATCAAAAGATGGGTGGTATCATATTGAAGTGACCACATACCGGGTCTTCCTGGGAATTATTTTCGGCTCGTGTGTGGGAGCTATGTGCGGGATATTACCGAGATATAGCAGGATAGCAGAATACGCTGTAAAGTCTGTGTTTTATCCTTTATTTGTATCTATTCCCTCGATTTGCTGGGTTCTGGTCTTTGTTGTCTGGTTTGGGTTGTCAGATGTAACACCAGTATTGGCAATTTCAGCGGCAGTCATCCCGTTCTTCATGATAAATATATGGGAGGGAGTAAAGGAACTCGATGAAAGTCTGGTTGAGATGGGGATGATATACACAAGAAATAAGCTGAGAATACTGCGAAAAATAATCATGCCTATGCTCTATCCATACGTTTTTTCTGCATTTAAGACTTCATTTGAAGTTGCATGGAAGGTGGTTATTCTGGGCGAGGTCTTTGGCGCTGCGAGTGGGATAGGCTATATGTTGTGGATAGCACATGAGGTCTATGCGATAGAATATGTATTCGCATGGACACTCTGCTGTGCGGTGATTATAATTATATTTGATTATGGTATCTTCAACTACATTGACATGCGGTATATGAGGAGATGGAAGAGATGAAGAGAGAGATGTTGAGAATAGAAGGGCTTCATAAGCGTTTTGGCTCTCTTATTGTATTGAATGATGTCAGTTTTAATATATACGAAGGCGAATTTGTTTGTGTATTGGGACCATCGGGCTGTGGCAAGACAACAATCCTCCGCATAATAGCTCAGCTTATATCTTTTGATGAGGGCAGAATTTTTGTTCTCGGGCGTGACATAAACTCAAATGAAGAAGATGGATACCTTGATGATTTGAGCGTGGTCTTTCAGGAGCCGAGATTGCTCTACTGGAGAAAGGTAGAGGAAAATGTGAAACTTGCGCTCGAGTTAAAAAGGGGTGTAGTTGGTGATAGAGATGGAGCTACTGTGAGAGAAGCACTTTCATTGGTAGGGCTGTCGGATTTTGCGGATGCTTTTCCCCATGAGTTAAGTGGAGGAATGAAGCAACGAGTTGCTCTTGCAAGAGCACTGGTAACTGAGCCAAGTATATTACTTATGGATGAACCCCTCACGGGTCTGGACTTGCGAACGCGGGAGGAACTGCAGGATGAAATACTGCGGATATGGAAAGAGAAGAGTATGACAGCGATTTTCGTTACGCATGACCCCTTAGAAGCTATTTACATGGGTGATCGCATAATTGTGCTGTCAGACCGCCCGACAATGGTGAGGGATACGCTTAAAGTGCCATTGAATAGACCACGAAACAGACATGACCGACGAATGAAGGAATTGGAGAGCTGCATAAGAGAACTTTTTGTTTTACCTGATTATGGATGCCTGGAGCCGGATGGCATATCCTGATTTGTATGGATATGATAAATAGGAAACGCTGCACTAGGTGTCATATGGTACTATTATTCTTAGTTTGGTTTGCTCTTCCGCTTATGGTGAGACTTCCTTGCGGATTCCCTCGCTTTATGCTTCCGCTTAACGATCTCAAGTATCTCCTTCT
>QMVO01000095.1 GCA_003661125.1 Methanosarcinales archaeon | reverse complement strand
TATTTCCTCCTTCTTTTCATCTTGCACCCCTTTTTCATTTTTTCTTATTTCTTAACTTAGTGTCTACTTTTAGGGGCGCACCCCACTTCTTATTTTTATTTAAGAAAAAAGAGTTAAAAAAACATCCCTCTTAGCCCTCCAGCAATAAACTCTATCGCGATTGCCGCCACTATTATCCCCATTATACGGCTTAACACTTCAGACCCTACTTTTCCTAATATTCGATATATCCTTTCTGAAAGTCCTAATAAAAACCTTGTTGCGAGAATAGCGGAGAAAATAGCAAAAAGAACCACAAAAGCTCCACAAGATTGTATTATCACCATAACAGTAGTTATAGCACCTGGACCTGCAAGCAAAGGAGTTCCTAATGGAACTGCTCCCACGCCAGCTCCTGATTCTTTACTGACCACATATTTATGTTCACCACGTAAAAGGTCAAAGGAGAAGAACAGAAGGAGGATGCCGCCCGCGGTCATAAAGCTATTTGTAGTTATGCCCAGCACAGATAGAATAATCCTTCCAAGAAAGGCAAATAAGAGGAGTAGAATTGCAGCAACCAAAACCGCGTAATTAAGCTCCTTTTTCCTCTCACTTCCACTCATACCTTTCGTTAATGCCATAAATACAGGAATATTGCCTGCCGGGTCCATTATCACGAATAGCATAATAAATACTTTCACCAGCAACAGTCCAAAAACATGATTTATCTCCATAATATCTTTAAGTAAGAGAAAATTTTCCTTATAAAGAAAAAAAAGGAAACGTGTACAGATGCAGAGGGAAGAGATATGGACTGAGAAGTACAGACCGAGGAAGTTGGAAGAGGTGGCTGGACAAAATGCCATAATAAATAACCTTCAGTCTTATGTCAGGAGGAGAAACTTACCTCACCTCATCTTTTCCGGGCCTGCCGGTGTGGGAAAAACAGCCGCCGCCGTTGCTATGGCACACGAACTCTATGGTGATACATGGGCAGAGAACTTTACTGAGTTGAATGCAAGCGACGAAAGAGGCATAGAAGTAGTTCGCAACCAGATAAAGAACTTCGCAAGAACCATGCCTATTGGCAATGCCGCATTCAAAATCATTTTCCTCGACGAGGCAGATGCCTTGACCGATGCAGCGCAGTCTGCACTGAGAAGGACAATGGAGCGATATTCGGGCACGTGTCGGTTTATACTCAGTTGCAATTACTCATCCAAAATAATCGAACCCATACAATCAAGATGTTCAGTTTACAGATTCAAATTACTATCTTACGATGCAATCACCGCACGAATAAAGTATATAGCGGAAATGGAAGGCTTGAAGTTGACAGACGATGCTGTCAGGGCAATAAACTATGTTTCGATGGGCGATATGCGAAGAGCAGTAAACGCATTGCAAAGTGCTGCGGTGCTGAGCAGTGAGATAAAACCAGAGATGATCTACGAGATAACAGCAACCGCAAGACCGGAGGAGATAAAAGAGTTGATAAAAAGGGCATTGGACGGTAAATTCTTTGATGCACTAAATAAATTGGAGGATTTGATGGATAAAGGCATCTCTGGTGACGAGATATTGGCGCAGATGCATCGGCTCGTGATAAATATGGATATTCCCGCGCGGAAGAAGGTGGAATTGCTGGACCGGATAGGAGAAGCGGATTACAGAATTACCGAGGGTGCAAATGAGAGGATTCAATTGGATGCGCTACTCGCTTCTTTTTGTCTTTCTTCTTCTTCAGATGAAAGTAGCGGAGGAAAGGTTTGTTGAACCGTACATCCTGTCAGGTAACAGTTGTCTCGGTGGTCGGCTTTGTTCAGTGGAGGATGAAATTTTAAAACATAGTTTATTAATTTAATGAATAAGCTAAGCGTGAGAAAGATCATGAAAGTAGTCATTTCATTGGGTGGCTTTTTTTTTGCGAATGCCGAAAGCATAAAAAAAGTTGCAGAGGTATTAAAGGAACTCGCGAGATCATACAATCTCTATATAGTCACTGGTGGCGGAGAAACAGCGCGAGAATGTATAAAAATAGCACGTGATCTGGGAGCGAATGAAACGACATGCGATTATATAGGAATTGACCTGACGAGGGTAAACGCAAAATTGCTTATCTCTGCTTTAAAGGATGCTGTGTATCCCGAACCGTTCTGTGATTATAAGGAAGTTGCAGAAGCTAAGGCTGAGGTAAAAGGTGAGGGAGAAGAAGCGAAAATAGCGGTGATAGGTGGCGTAAGCCCGGGTTATACCACCGATGCCGTGGCTGCGATTCTTGCTGAATACGTAGATGCCAACCTCTTTATAGATGTGACCTCTGTTGATGGGGTCTATGATGCAGACCCTCGCATATACCCGGATGCAAGGAAATACGATAAGCTCACGGCAAAGGAACTCGTGGTTCTTACTTCGAGAGAGGAGCTAAAAGCAGGGTCGAGAATTGTGATAGACCCCGTTGCGGCGAAGATAATAGAGAGAAGCGGAATAAAAACCATCGTCATTGATGGCAGCGATCCTCGTAATATTTTAGATGCCGTTCACGGGAAGCATCGAGGCACGGAGATATTGTGAATGAAATGAAGTGAAATAAAATGAACGAAATTAGCGACATAGAAAAATTTTATGCGCTCTTCCCTGAACCCGCTTTAGCAAAGGACCTTATAACCATACTTGAGGATTACAGAATCAATTCACGGCTGCAAGCCGAATATCCTGTTCTTGGTGAGCAAATATCGGAAATGAACGTTTACATGCTATCCAAAAGGGTTTCTCCTAAGGAATTAGCTAATGATAAACAAAGAGTGGTAGAGCTTATAGCTCAGCGATTAATTGCCGGAACAACAAAAGAGCAAATGGAACAGTTTCCAGAAAAAATCCGGCAAACGCTTGAGCAAGCTTTATCAATAAGCAAAACTTTATCCTCCCCTCTCGCAGACGTCCACGACACTGCAAGGGTGGCTGCTGAATTATATTTCTTGATCGATGACAATTTTCAAGGACCATACCAACCAGTGGCTCCTTTTTCAGCTCCTTTAGATCAATCGCAGGTCAATCAAAATATTGGTAATTTTGGAAGGGCGGCGAGAAAAATTAGTGAGAAGATGAGTAGTGAACCAACCAGTACAAGCAATTACGCTTCTGAAGATGCAGTAAGAGAACTGTTAAGAGCTTTGTTCAAAGAAAAAGGGATCAAGCCCAAGGACGTCGAGTCAAGAATTGATGCTCTTGAGGCGAACAAGGTGCGCGATTACTTAAACGACCTTGAGACCTTAATTACTGATGAAGAAGGACTCAGGCGTGAAGAAGGTACATATTTATATCCTGAGTGGGGTAGTGACATCGAAGATTATAGATTGAACTGGGCAAGGGTTAAAGAACGAATTTCGGAGGGTGGTTCAGATGAATTCTATCTCGACACGATCCAGAAGTATGCGGGACAGATAAAGTGTATCAGGCGGGAATTCCAAATGCTCAGACCAGAGGGCGCGGCAAAATTACGAGGGCTGTTTGAAGGCGATGATATTGACCTGGATTCGGCGATTCAATATTTTATTGATAAGCGACTGAGGCTCTCTCCTTCTGAGAGAAACTATGTACGAACCGAAAAAAGAACGCGAGATATAGCCGTTGCATTTCTGATTGACATGAGTGGCAGTACGGTAGGCGCAACAATACTATGTGAAAAAGAAGCCCTGATTTTAATGAGCGAGGCATTGAAAGAATTAGGTGATGCCTTTGCTATTTACGGCTTTTCGGGATATGGAAGGGATAATGTGGCGTTTTATATCATTAAAGATTTTGAGGAGCCTTATGACCAAAGAGTACAGTGTAAAATATCTACGATGATGAGTAAACAATCTACCAGGATTGCTCCTGCGATTAGACATGCAACAACTAAAATAAGAAGAAGGGAGGAGAGGACAAAGATGCTTATTCTGTTGAGTGATGGTAAGCCATTAGACCGGGATTATTATGGTAATTACGCGATTGAAGACACAAGGATGGCTTTACGGGAAGCCCAAAGATATGGCATCAAGTCGTTTTGTATTACAGTTGACCGTAAAGCGGCGGAGTATTTGTCACGAATGTACGCCGATAGCAGATGGGTTGTGATTGACGATGTTGTAAAACTTCCAGAAAAAATAACGAGGATCTATAAGCGGTTTACAACGTGAGTACAAAAAATCATATCAGAGATGGAGATATATTAAATTATGTAGGAGAGAGGGGAAAAGTGTTCACCGGAATTAAAAAAAGGGATGGCAGAGTAGAGCTGTTTGAGGCGGAGAAGATTACACGCGCAATTTGGAAGGCGGGCGCAGCAACCCGCGAGTTCGATTATGACACAGCCCAGAAATTAACATTAAAGGTTTTAAATTTAGCTCAGCAAGCGATTCCTCGTGAGATACCAACGGTGGAGGAGATTCAGGATGTGGTCGAAGAGGTTTTATTATCCTCCCCTTATCGCAAAACCGCAAAGGCATATATTATCTATCGCGAGCAACATGCGGGAATCAGAGAGATAGCGGCTAAAGCGGACGTTGACCTGGTTGACCAATATCTGGAGAAGCTCGACTGGCAGGTAAACGAGAATAGCAATATGAGTTTCTCTCTACAAGGCTTGAACAATTATGTCTCTTCTGAGATCAGTAAAATCTACTGGATGCGGAAGATATACCCATCAGAAGTGAGGCAAGCGCATACAAATGGTGATTTTCACATTCACGATCTGAATCTGCTCTCCGTTTATTGTGTAGGCTGGGACCTGTTTGATTTGTTAGTAGAGGGATTTAAGGGTGCGCAGGGAAAAATAGAAAGCAAACCCGCCCGGCATCTTCGTTCTGCATTAGGGCAGATAGTGAATTTCTTTTATACATTGCAGGGAGAAGCTGCTGGTGCTCAGGCGTTCTCTAATTTTGATACCTTGCTCGCTCCATTCATACGATATGACGAATTGAGCTATAAAGAAGTGAAGCAGGCATTGCAGGAGTTTGTATTCAACATAAATGTCCCCACAAGGGTGGGATTTCAAACGCCTTTCACGAACATTACCCTGGACTTAACTGTTCCTGAATATTACGCCAATCAGGGCGTGATTATTGGCGGGGAGATACAAAAAGAGGTGTATAAGGATTTCCAGGAGGAGATGGGGTTATTCAATAAAGCGTTCTTAGAAGTAATGGCAGAGGGAGATGCCAAAGGCAGGGTGTTTACCTTTCCTATCCCCACTTACAATATTACGAGGGATTTCGACTGGGCGAATCCCGATCTGAATGTTCTATGGGAAGTCACCGCTAAATATGGTGTGCCTTACTTCTCTAACTTTATAAATTCTGACATGAATCCAGAAGATGCCAGAAGCATGTGTTGCCGATTGCGAATAGATAACAGAGAGCTAAAGAAGCGTGGTGGTGGCCTTTTCGGGTCGAGTCCGCTGACCGGCTCGATCGGCGTGATCACGCTGAACATGCCCAGACTGGGGTATTTAGCCAAAGATGAAGACGCGTTTTTCTCTGCTTTAGAGCGGTTGATGGTCTTGGCGAAGGAGAGTTTAGAGATAAAGAGGAAAGTTTTAGAGCGGTTTACGGAAAAGAATCTTTATCCTTATACGAGATATTATTTGAGGGGTGTTAAAGAACGTTTTGGAGAATACTGGAAGAATCATTTCTCCACGATTGGTTTAGTGGGTATGAATGAAGCCTGCCTGAATATGTTTGGGGAGCCCATTGCATCAGAAAAATCGCGAGAGTTTACCTCGCGGGTTTTGGATTTTATGCGTGATAAATTATTGAAATTTCAGGCGGAAACCGGGAATAATTATAATCTGGAAGCTACGCCTGCGGAGGGAACTTCTTACCGCCTTGCAAAAAAGGATAAAGAGAGATATCCGGAGGTAATCTGTGCGAATGAAGCGGAGTGGAAGCTCGGTGCAGAACCATTTTATACGAATTCCACGCAACTGCCAGTAAATTATACCGATGACATCTTCGAGGCGCTGGACCTGCAGGATGCGATTCAGACAAAATATACAGGTGGCACCGTTTTCCACATTTTCGCAGGCGAGCGTGTCGAAGACCCTACGACAGTGAAGCTTCTTGTCCGAAGGATCTGCGAGCTCTATCACCTGCCTTACTTCACCTTTACCCCAACCTTCAGTGTTTGTCCCACTCATGGTTACTTAGCAGGGGAGCATTATACATGTCCAGAGTGTGGTGCGGAGACCGAGGTATATTCACGAGTGGTCGGCTATCTGCGTCCAGTGATGCAATGGAATAAAGGAAAGCGCGAAGAATTCAAGCTCAGGAAAACGTTTGTAGTGGGAACAGAAGTAGAACAAAAATTAAAAGATAAGAAAGAAAGAAAAGCTAAACCTTCGCGAAAATATGCCGGGAAACAGTTGGATTTAATGGATTTTGGTGCAGGTTAAGGAGATTTTCCAATTCAAGTTCGAGAGCTGAGGAGATTCCTCCTACCGAATAGAATTGAAGCAATTGATGATTTATATTTTATATATTTGTAATTTATACTATCCTATGATGAATTTATGTTAAACTAAAACGGATGGGAGGGGAAGGATGATAGAAAGGTTAAACATAAAGGAGTTTAGAGGGATAAGGGAATGTGAGAAAGAGTTTGAGCTATCGAAGTTTACCGTGCTTATCGGTAAAAACAATTCCGGGAAAACAGCATTTTTAGAAGCCATCTATCTCCTGCTT
>QMVO01000094.1 GCA_003661125.1 Methanosarcinales archaeon | reverse complement strand
CTTAACGTGTATGGAGAATTAGATGCACATAAAAAGACTAAATGTAAACTTATATCCTCGTTATTAGTTGAAAAGAGGACAGTTCACGTGAATTATAGGTCAACTCATATCATCATTGTTACTCAACGACAATAAATCGTGAGAGCATCCGGCTTATTTTAGAAAGGTCAACTCATATCATCGTTGTTACTCAACTTATAAGAAGAGATGGGGCATAGAGACTACGTTCAGAGGGTCAACTCGTATCATAATTGTTACTTAACCGGTAGACCACATCTGCTACCTGGTGCCAACTCCTATCATAGTTGTTACTCAACGGCTATACTTCGCATTGGTAAGGACGGAGCAGATAAGTCAACTCTTATCATAGTTGTTACTCAACCCATTAATACCGGATTCAGAGAATCCAAAATGGATAAGTCAACTCTTATCATAGTTGTTACTCAACCGACCCTATAATATTAGTTGTAAGGCGTTTCAATATTTACAAGGGCAAATAATGTGTCAACTCTTATCATAGTTGTTACTCAACCCATTAATACCGGATTCAGAGAATCCAAAATGGATTAGTCAACTCTTATCATAGCTGTTACTCAACCGACCCTATAATATTATTATCATCCCGTCTCCGAGTCTCGCTCACCCCCTCAAGTTTGTTGTTACTCGACTTGCAGAAGCGGAGGAAGAAATTATTCGGGAAACATGAATAGACTGGTCAGAACATCAGAGATCAATTTGAGAACTCTAAGTCAACTCCTATCACAGTTGTCACTCGAGTGAATAAAGGACGGTTGTTCTACTGAGCAGTCAAATGGTCAACTCTTATCATAGTTGTTACCCGCCTGAAAAGTAAATATTACGAAATCCTTTCAAAGGAAGAGTCAACTTCTATCATGGTTGTTACTCAACTCAAATAAGTCGTGTATGAAGCTGATGGGTTTAGAGAGTCAACTCCTATCATAGTTGGTACTCAACTCAAAAGGCTACTATATAGGTTATAAACTCACCCTGGTCATAGATGCCAACTCATATCTTCGTTGTTACTCAACGAGGGCGGGGTGGTTGATCTGTCGTCAGAGGGGTCTTGAAGGTCAACTCATATCATAGTTGTTACTCAACCTACATAGTGACTATGGAGGATATGCAGAGAGAAAATAGTCAACTCCTATCATCGTTGTTACTCGACTAAGTGACATCGAGGCATTTGTGAATGAAGTGAGAGGGAAGTCATAGCTGTTACTCGTTGTTACTCAACGGACAATCCAGACGAATGGATGGACGAGTATCGCAGGGTCAACTCATATCATAGTTGTTACTCAACCTGCGTATATGGAGAAATACACCATGAATAAGGAGAGTCAACTCCTATCATCTTACACAACGCGTGGGAGATGTAGCGTCCTTTCTGGGGATAAAGTTGTCAACTCCTATCATCGTTGTTACTCAACTCAAATAAGTCGTGTATGAAGCTGATGGGTTTAGAGAGGTCAACTCCTATCATGGTCGTTACTCAACTTGAAAAAAATACTCGATATTATCACGTCGAGAAGAGAGTCAACTCCTATCATGGTTGTTACTCAATGTTATAGTGCATATTCAACTTGCACGTGGTTTTACAGGGGCAACTCCTATCATGGTTGTTACTCAACCACCCATATAATATTACCTGTATGCACCTTTTCCTCGTACTTCAAAAGCCAATCAAAGGCGGTGCAAACCTCATCCAGGTTGGCTTTTACACTCCTCACTTCTCCGATATGTCCTCAAATAACTTTCGAGCCTTTTGCGGGAAAGAATTAATGCCAGCGACAAGCACTTTCCTCAGCACTTCCTGTTTCGCCTTGTCCAGAGGATAAAGTCGGTCTTTTCTCGCAAGTTTGTTAATGTGCGCGATCGTAGCGTCCCGTCCCTCTTCCTCTATCTTATCTTTAAGTTCTCGCGCTCTGCTCCTGGAGAAAATACCCGCATCCGCATACTTTAGCAACTCCTCCTTGAATACCACTTCTGAGATTTCTTCCGCAGGTGCTGCCGCTTCTGTTTCGAGTTCCTTTTTCGATGTTACCTTCGCAAGCATCGTCTCAAGCTCCTCTTCTGTTTCGGTGAGTATCCCGATATATTGCTCCTTCGAGATAAGGTGAATCCCATCCTGCTTCTTCAGCAGCGCACCCGCGAATGGATAAACCTCGTATTCTCCAATTCTCGTATATTGCGGTCTGAAATCGAGATGCACATCTTTTTCCACCACTTTCACGACCTCGCGGTCCATAAAGTTCTCCGTATAACCCATTTCAGGCACAAAAGTATCTATTCGCAGATTATTTATTATTCGCCGCTGTAACGCCTCTGCATTCTCCGGCTCGCCATGCACCACGAATATCTTTTTTGGCAGGAGTTCTGCGGAATTGATGAAGGAGAACAGCCCATCCGCATCGGCATGAGCACTCAAGCCCGGGATATAATAGACTTTTAGCATTACTCTATACTCTTTTCCTGCTATTTCAACTCGTTTCTTACCGTCCAGTATCTCTCGCCCAGGCGTGCCTTCCGCCTGATAACCCACAAAGACCAGGCTCGAATCAGGGTCTTCCAGCGTTGTCTTCAAGTGGTTCAGTATGCGACCACCGGTGAGCATGCCACTGGCTGCTATCACCACGCAAGGCTCTCCCGACGAAGCAACATCCAGAGACCTGTTATTCCCACGGATAAAATCAAGTCTGCCAAAATGGAACGGATTCTCGCCTCTTAAGAAGGAACTCCTGAACTCTGCCCGCAAATAATTCTGATGATGACGGTACAGAGAAGTCGTTTCTGCGCCTAACGGCGTATCGAAATAGACAGGGATGTTTGGAAGTTTCTTCTCTTCGTAAAGCTGTTTCAAAGTGTAAAGTATCTCTTGTGAGCGCCCAACGGCAAATGTAGGAATTAAAACCTTGCCTTTATTGGCATGCGTATCCAGGATTATTTGTTTCAGGCTCTCTTTCGGATTTACCGCCGGGTGGCGCTTCGCACCGTAAGTAGATTCAATAATCAGGAAGTCGGTATTGTTCAACTTTGCAGGGGCATTCATTATGGGCGAACGTCCATGCCCAATATCGCCAGTATAAACCAGCCTGCCAGCACCACTGATGTCCACAACCGAGATGCTTGCACCCAATATATGACCGGCATCGAGGAACGTTACCGAGATGTCCTCAGAAGCATTAACAGGAACGTTCCATTCTGAAACGCTGAATTTGTCAATCGTTTGCACAACGTCTTCCTCCGTGAACATAGGCATTACTCCAGCTCCAGATTCATCCGCTTCTTTTTGTATCTTCGCGCTGTCTTTTAAAAGCAGTTCGGCAACGTCACGAGTAGCCACCGTTGAATATATCTCGCCATCGAAACCTTCAGCAACGAGCTTGGGTAAAAGTCCTGAGTGGTCGAGGTGTGCATGGGAAAGAACGACAAAGTCTATTTCTCTCGGGTTGAATGGAAATCCCGGTCTGCTTTCTTTCTCATGCCCCTGTCGCTGACCACAGTCAAGCAAGAACTTGCTTCTTCTCGTTTCTATCACAATGCAAGAACCCGTAACTTCTTTTGCTGCCCCTAAAAAATGTAACTTCATTTTGAGTAAGAAAGATTTTTCACCATAAATGGTCCTTCACGCTTGTAGCCAAACCTTTCATAATATTCTCGCACACCTATCCCGCTCATCACCGCTATTCGGCTGTATTCATTATCAAGCGTTATCTCTTCCGCTTTTTGCAACAAACGTGCACCGTATCCACGATGCTGCCAGCTATGCGCCTTTCTTTCGCCCAGACCCACTAATTCACCATATACATGCAGGTCACGAATCAGAGTGGCATTCCTCAACTCTTCTCTATGCGGCGCAAATGGGAACCTCAATCTCAGGAGCGCTATCAAAATATCTTTCTTCACATCTTCGTAAGAAAGGAAATACTCCGTACCCCCGCATGCCTCATAACTTTCAGATAAAAATTTTGTATTTTCATCGTCAGCAACTCTACCCTTCAAAAAAGAAAGACCTGCTTCCCTGCATCTTATACACCGGCATTTATAGCCCATCTCGTGCAGCCGCTCCATCACCAATTGCCTTAAATTGCTCTTCTTCACTCCTGCTTCTATATATTGCGAGGGAATATCTCTTTGTATTATTTGTATTCTCACCCACTTAGGAATTATCCTTTTCGCATAAGCGATTATTTCTATTGCTTCTTCCTCACAAATCGGCTTATATTCTCCCTTTTTCCACATATCATACAGTCTCGTCCCTTTAACCACCAGCGTGGGATATATTTTCAGATAATCAGGCTTGAAGCGTGAATCGTATAAAATACGCTCAAACATCTTTTTATCCTCCTTAATGGAAGAGCCTGGTAAACCGGGCATCACATGGAAGCCTACTTTTAATGCACTGTCTCGCGCTTTTCTGTTCGCCTCTACCGAATCTTCTACCAAATGCCCCCTACTTATATTTCTCAATATCTCGTTATTGACATGCTGCACACCTAACTCGACTTTTGTAGCGCCGAGCGCCAGCATTCGGTCTATCTCCTCCTCCTTCGCATAATCCGGTCTTGTCTCGAAAGTCATGCCGGTGTTTCTTATCTGCCGCCCTCTAACATCTCCAAACTCCTTCATCGCCTCCAAACACTTTTTCACAAACCATTTTTGATAATCCGGAGTTCTCGCGGTTAGCGTGCCGCCCATCAGTATCAAATCGACCTTCTCGAAATCATGACCTATTTCTTCCAGTTGATGTAGTCTCACTTTCACCTGCTGGTATGGATCGAAACCTTGTTGGGCAGCGCGAATAGCAGCAGGCTCCTTACCTACGTAACTCTGCGGTGACGCGAAATCGGAGTCCGGACCTCCAGGACACATTATGCACTTACCATGCGGGCATGGATAAGGGGAAGTCATCACGGCAACAGGAGCAACGCCAGAAGCCGTTCTGATTCTTTTCCTCTTTAATTTCTCCTTTAGTTCCTCACTGCACGATTTCAGCACATCGGAATTCCTCGGAATGGTATGCAACACATATTTACCGCTTATCTCCTTTTTCAGTTCGTTTATACTCTCTGCTCGGGTGATCCCATTTTCCGCTATAACCTCTGCTATCTCTTTACATGCTAATTCATAGTTCCTTGCTTCTCCCTTAGCTACCATCTCTACTTCAGGTGCTATTTTACGCATATCCTCTCGATTCTTCTATCTCCAGCTCTCTCTTTCTCTTTTTTTCTCTCATCTCTTCCCTTTTAATTATCTCCTCCATTAGCTCCTGTTGCGCCATTCTTTTCGCTTTTAAATCCGATGTATCGACATTAAATTCCAATATTTCAGCGATTTTTTCCAACAATTTCTTCGCCGCATCAAAATCAGGATATTCAGGATTTGCCAAATTTTGTGAGGTGTTTGCAAAAATACAAGCACCTCTTAGCCCTTTTTCCCTACCCATGGCAACCACAAGCCCAGAAAAACCTATAAAACGATCTACGCTTGTTCTCTTAATCTCGAATCTGTACATTTCTTCCAGCAGCTCCGGGTCAGTTGCGCAGCCCGTTATCCCTTCTTCTATTACTTGTGCGCCCAGCGAAATCACTTTCTTTACTTGAAACTCCTTAAATAAATCCGTGACCTTATCAGCGACCACGTATTGATTAAGAGCATTGTAAGACTGGTAACCTCTTGTTATTATTACGTCCTGATTCTGCTTTTGCCTTTCAAGTGCATAAAATTCTACGCTTGGAAGTTGAACTACATTGGCTTTCTTTATTTTTACACCCGCGGCGCAGGGTGCACCAAGGTAAGATGGTCCATAGTAAACGGCTGGGAAACCGTATGAATATAATTCCGCAAATAGTTGCGGACGTGTTTTTTCCACAAGCTCGTCTACTACTATTTTTCCGACAGACCGCAGCCCTGATGAGCCTACTATTGCTATCGGCTCCTTCAGGTCTATCTTACTCTTATTATAGTAATCTATCCATACTTTTTTTGTTATGCCCATATTTTTAAATAGAACTTTTCTAAGTAAAACTTTTTAGAAAAAAGTTTTATTTGGTAAAGCTTTTCTTTCTAAGAAAAGGTTTAATGAAAATAATAGCTCATAGAGGAGCAAAGGCGGAGGAACCGGAGAATACGCTCAGAGCAGTCAGGAAAGCTTTTGAGTGCGGCGTTGACGCCGTGGAGATTGACGTCAGGTTCAGTAAAGACCGTGAAATAGTAGTGATTCACGATGATACCCTGGAAAGGACGACAAACGGTATTGGAAAGGTAGGTGAGAAAACACTCGCACAGTTAAGAACCCTTGACGCAGGAAAAGGGGAAAAAATTCCAAGACTACGAGAAGTGCTTTTGCTTGCTGAAAATCTTGGACTTGAGTTGGTTATTGAACTGAAAGAGGAGAATATGGAAGAACTCATAGTGGATGAAGTGAAAGAAGCGAAGATGGAGAAAAGTGTCATAATCTCTTCTTTCTACCATGCTTCAATGCACAAAATAAAAGAGCTTGCACCTCGAATCAAGACCGGGGTAATAATTTCCTCATTGCCGGTTTTCCCTGTAAAAATGGCAATTGATGCGAGTGCAAACGTAATATTCCCGAAATATCCGAGATTAAACGCGGAATTCGTTGTAGAAGCATCGAAAAAGGGAATAGAAATCTATCCATGGACGATAAACACGCGGGAAGATTTAGCGAAGGCGCTTGAACTCG
>QMVO01000093.1 GCA_003661125.1 Methanosarcinales archaeon | reverse complement strand
TTATCTCAAGGACATATTCTCTGCTGAATATGCAATGCCAAGGCTATCCCTTCTTATCTCACAGAAGGCATCAAATCAATGAAGCCCTCAAGTTATTGAGCAAGTTCCTTATAAATACTAAGCTAACCTATGAAAGGAGGAGCTACCTGATTATCACCACTTTCGTGCCATCAACATCAAGAATCTCACCCTCGCTAATTTCACTCATGCTTTTGCATAGCTCTACCTTTGTTGCTGTCGCATTCTCTATATCCTCGGTATCCAAACTTTCTATATCTACGTGCAGCTCTATTTTACCTAAAGCTGCGTTCAGCGGAATACCATGCTTGGATTTATAATTTCTAACAGCTCGGACGATATCGGCGATTAAATCTCCTTCCTGCTCCGCTTCTGAGTCAATCGTAACCGGCTCCGGCCATTTCTCCTTATGTACACTCCTTTCTCCTTCCTTTCCTGTAATGCAGGAATGCATCTCCTCGGCATAAAAAGGAATGAAAGGTGCAAGAAGAACAGAAAGCGTCTTTATCGTTTTATATAACGCATATTTAGCTGATTCCTTTCCTCTCTCGCCTCCACGCCCATATAACCTCGACTTCGCCAGTTCAATATAATTATCTGCAAGCACGTTCCATGCAAAAGCTCTTATATCTTTCATCGCCTCGTCAAACTTGAAATTTTCCATTGAGGCAGTCACAGACAAAATGAGCTTGTTCAGTTTTGAGAGCAGCCATTTATCAATCACTCTCAGATTTTCTTTGGAAAAGCTTCCTTTTTTATTTAAAAAAGGTTTATAATCGGATAAATGGATCATAGAGAACCTGAGAATGCTCCACAGTTTCTGCATGAATTTGCTCGCTGCTACTATATCCTTCCATCGGAACTGGACGTCTGAGCCCACTGCACCGCCTATTGCCGCCCACTGCCTGAATACATCCGCACCATGTTTTTGAATCACCTCATCAGGTGAGATGGTATTATTCCTTGATTTACTCATTTTATATCCATCCTCACCCAAAACCATCCCGTTAATTAAGATGGTACGCCAGGGTATTTTTTGCGTAAGAGCGATGGACCGAAGGATGGAGTAAAAAGCCCATGTTCGTATGATGTCATGTCCTTGCGGTCTTAGTTCTACCGGGAATTCAATTCCTGACCCGGCATTAAAACTCCAACCAGCAGCCCAGAGAGCGGTTAGCGAGGAGTCCATCCAGGTATCCAATACATCCTTTTCTCCCTCGAATTCGGTACCGCCACAATTAACACAAGGCGTATTCGGGTTTGATGTCAAAGGGTCTACTGGAATATCCTTTTCGGATGCTACGTTTACTGCTCCGCATCTTTTGCAATACCAAACTGGAATAGGCACACTGAAAATCCTTTGGCGTGATATGCACCAGTCCCATTCCATAGATTCCACCCAATTTTCCAATCGAATGCGAAAATGCTCTGGATACCATTTTATCTCCCGTGCTGCTTTTATTATCTCATCCTTCCTCACACGCACAAACCACTGTTTTGTGGAAATGATTTCAATTGGTGTTTTACATCTCCAACAAACACCCACATTTTGTTTTATCCGCTCTCGCCTTTTGAGCAATCCATTAGCATCTAAATCTTCTATTATCTTCTTTTTGCATTCCTCTACGCTCAACCCTTCATACCCCTTTGCGATCTCTGTCATCCGTCCTCTTTGGTCTATTGACGCTTTTAAAGGCAGATTATGCAATTTCCACCATTTTACGTCCTGCCGATCACCAAACGTGCAAATCATCACTACACCAGTTCCAAACTCGGGATCAACGCTTTCATCGCCGTATACCTTCACGCGGTGCTCAAATATCGGCACTACCAGCTCTTTTCCCACGATGCTCTTATAGCGCTCGTCATCAGGATGCACAGCCACGGCAACACAACTCGCAAGTAGTTCTGGTCTCGTGGTTGCAATTTCTACATACTCGCCTTCTTTTTTTTCGCCCCCCACGACAATCTTCCTGAACTGTACATAATTCAAATAGGCATCTCTATCTTCGTATTCCACCTCTGCGAAGGCTATCGCAGTCTCACATCGGGGACACCAGTTCACAGGGTGCTCTGCTTGATATATTAGCCCCTCATGATACATTCTCAAGAATGAAAGTTGAGTATATTTTTTATAGCGGTCGTCCATCGTAACATACTCTTTGCTCCAGTCTATGGACATGCCAAGCCGTCTCATCATTCCCCTCATCTGGTCTATATTTACCGAGGTAAGTTGTCTGCAAAGCTCTCTGAACTCCTGCTTGCTTATCTGATGCCTGGATATACCGTGTATCTCTTCCACTTTCACTTCTGTCGGCAGACCATGACAGTCCCATCCCTGCGGAAACAACACATCATAACCCCTCATTCTCTTGTAGCGTGCTATAAAATCAATGTAACACCAGTTTAACGCATTACCGATATGGAAATCGCCAGTAGGGTATGGAGGTGGCGTATCTATGATATAAGGTTCCTTGTCTGGAGACCCCTCAAAATAGTACATTGAATCGTTCCATTTCGCCTGCCACTTCCCTTCTATTATCTCTGGTTTGTATTTCTTTTCCATTCCCATCCTCTCTATGATTCTCTTTTATTTTTAAAATAAAAAGGTTTTAGGCTGGATGCCAAAGTAGGACTTGAGGAATGCCTGTTAAAGGTGCAGGTATTTCAATCACCCACTTGAAATCTGGAGTCATGATATTCCTGAATAGACTTTATTTCTACATTCCCGGATTTCACGGTCTCTATCCCCGCGACAGTCGCCATTGCAGCAGCGGTTGTTGTAATATAAGGAATTTTGTGCTGTATAGCAGCTTTTCTGATATAGCTATCGGCATATTTACCCTTCCTGCCTATCGGTGTATTGATTACCAGTTGTATCCTTCCTTTGCGAATATCATCCGTAATATCGGGGCGACCTTCGTTTAGCTTTAACGCTAAATCGGATTCTATACCATTCTTACTTAAATAGGCTTTTGTACCTGAGGTAGCAAGTATTTTGAAACCCAACTTTTTCAGTCTGAGCGCAACCTCGAGAATTTCTTCCTTATCTTTGTCAGCAACAGAAATCAGCACTGTTCCTTCTGTGGGTAATTTCATACCCGCCGCCTCTTGCGCCTTGTAAAACGCCAAACCAAAGGAAGGAGCGATACCCATCACTTCTCCGGTTGATTTCATCTCGGGTCCCAGCACGGGGTCAACATCAGGAAACATATTAAAAGGAAATACAGCTTCCTTTACACCAGAATATGGAATTTCTTTTTTACTCAAATCCAAATTGACACTATCTTTTAACTTCTTACCTAACATCACCTTCGTTGCTATTTTAGCTATAGGAACGCCTGTAACCTTGCTTACTAACGGAACGGTTCGCGAAGCACGAGGATTTGCCTCTAATATATACACCCTACCATTTGCGATTGCGTATTGGATGTTCATAAGACCAACAACCTCGAACGCATCGGCGATTTTCTTTGTGTACTCCTCTATTTTTGCGAGATTCTGTTTTGAAATATTGCGTGGTGGAATCACGCAGGCACTGTCTCCGGAGTGAACCCCGGCAAGCTCTATATGTTCCATTACCGCAGCAATATACACGTCCTCTCCATCTGCGATGGCATCCACCTCGGTCTCGATAGCGTGCTCCAGAAACTTATCAATTAGCATCGGATATTCAGGGCTGACTTCGACCGCGGCTTTTGCGTAATCCAGCAGCATCTTCTCGTCATACACCACCTCCATACCTCGCCCACCAAGCACAAAAGAAGGGCGCACCATCACCGGGAATCCTATCTTCCTCGCAACAGCAAGTGCCTCCTCTACCGAACGTGCGGTCCCTCCTTCAGGTTGTGGAATACCCAGTTTTGTCATCATCTCCCGGAACAACTCCCTGTCCTCAGCCAGATGAATGCTATCCGGACTTGTACCCAGAATCTTTACGCCGGCTTCATGGAGTTCCCTTGCTATATTCAGGGGAGTTTGCCCTCCGAACTGCACAATTACGCCCTCAGGTTTCTCTTTCTCGTAGATGCTTAACACATCCTCGACTGTTAAAGGTTCGAAATAGAGCTTGTCGGAGGTATCATAATCGGTAGAGACTGTCTCGGGATTGCAATTGACCATTACCGACTCAAGCCCCTCTTCTCGTAATGCAAAAGCAGCGTGAACACAGGTATAATCAAACTCAATGCCCTGACCTATCCGATTAGGTCCACCGCCTAAAATCATTACCTTCCGCTTTGGCGACACAACCACCGAATCTTCAGCATTGTAGGTTGAGTAGTAGTATGCGGCATCAGCACCGCTCACCGGCACTGCTTCATAAGCCTCTTTCTTCCCTGCATTGAGGCGCTGTGTGCGTATCTCTCCCTCGGTTTTACCCAGTAGTTGTGCGAGGTATCGGTCCGAAAACCCATTTTCCTTTGCTTTTTTGAGTATTCCATCCGACAGATCTTTGTTTTCGTTGCGAAACTTCTTTAGCTCTTCCTCGAATTTCACCAGTTCTTGCATCTGACTGATAAACCATCTACCGATTTTGGTGAGCTGGTAAAGTTCTTCAACTGACATCCCTTTGCGCAATGCTTCGTAGATCAAGAATATGCGCTCACTCGAAGGATTAACCAATTTTGTCTTGAGTTCAGGAAGGGAAAGCGATGCAAAATCCTTTGCACCACCGATACCGTATCTTCTGATTTCAAGAGAGCGAATAGCTTTTTGAAACGCCTCCTTGAAATTCTTACCGATGCTCATCACTTCTCCCACCGCTTTCATCTGCGTTCCTAGTATATCTCGGGTCTGCGGGAACTTCTCAAATGCCCACCTGGCGAACTTTACCACTACGTAATCTCCACCTGGCGTATATCTGTCCAGTGTGCCCTCCTTCCAGTAAGGGAGTTCATCAAGGGTTATACCGACAGCAAGTTTAGCTGATATACGGGCGATAGGAAAACCAGTAGCTTTTGATGCTAATGCCGAGGAACGAGAAGTGCGTGGGTTGATCTCAATAACTACCACTCTGTCATCTTTGAGGTTATGCGCAAATTGTATGTTCGTTCCGCCTAATACCCCGATAGCATCAACAATCCGGTAAGAGAGTTCCTGCAACTTCTTTTGCAGTTCTTCCCTAACCGTCAGCATCGGCGCCACACAAAAGCTATCGCCGGTATGCACTCCCATGGGGTCAACATTTTCGATAAAGCAAACAGTAATCTTGTTTCCCTTTTTATCGCGGATAACTTCGAGTTCGAGTTCTTCCCAGCCTAAAACCGATTCTTCTACAAGCACTTGCCCTATCAAGCTTACGGATATGCCCCTGGCAGCAATTGTCCTCAGTTCTTCTGCGTTATACGCAATCCCCCCACCGGTTCCACCTAAGGTGTAAGCAGGTCTGATGACCACCGGGTAACCCAATTCCTGCGCAATTTCATCCGCTTCCTCGACAGAATAAGCGGGTGAGCTCTTTGGCATTGGGATGCCGAGTTCAGCCATGGTTTCCTTGAATGCAATCCGGTCTTCACCGCGTTCAATTGCATCAGCCTCTACACCTATTATCTTAACCCCATATTTAGCCAGTATTCCTCTTTTGCTGAGTTCAGCGGAAAGATTTAGTCCAGTCTGACCGCCAAGGTTGGGCAGCAGTGCATCTGGTCTTTCCTTTGCTATTATTTCCTTCAAATTCTCTACGGTGAGCGGTTCAATATACGTCCGGTCAGCCATTCCTGGGTCGGTCATGATAGTAGCGGGATTGGAATTCACCAAAACGACCTCATAGCCCTCCTCTTTTAGTGCTTTGCATGCCTGCGTCCCTGAATAATCGAATTCACATGCCTGACCAATGATAATAGGACCCGAGCCTATTACCAGCACCCTCTTGATGTTTTCGTCTTTTGGCATTTTTCCCAGCGGTAGTTCTTCTGCTCTACCATTCTTTAACTACTCTTATCCATTATTATACTATATTTATATATGAAAAAATAACATAGGGGAAGGAGGAAAATTAATCGCGAAGGAGATTGAGAAGGTTCCTGAATCGTATCATGCAGAGATATTGGATTTTATACACTTTTTGGAAACTAAGGAACAAAAGATGGAAACGATGTTTGCAAGTGAGTCAGCCCTCAAAAAGGATTGGTTAAGACCAGAGGAGGATGAAGCTTGGCGAGATTTGTAAAAGGGGACGTGTAGTGGTAGTCCCTTTTCCTTTTTCGGATTTAACAAGTGCTAAAAGACGTCCTGCTTTAGTAATTGCTGAGTTAGAAGGGGATGATTTGATTCTTTGTCAGATAACCAGTCAGCAGATCAGGGATAGGTATGCCATTTTGATAGATGATAATGCCTTTGAAGAGGGAACCCTTCGGCAAAGGAGTAATGTACGACCAAATCGTATTTTTACCGCGGACAACCATATCATCCTATATAGAGCTGGACATCTCAAACCTGAGAAGGTCAATGAGGTGAGTGAGCGAATAGTGGATATTCTGCGGCAATAAATTTAAATAAACGGATATATAAACGGACCAAATCCAGTGATTTCCGCAAACAGCACCAGCAAGCCCAGCAATATCAGCATTATTATCTGCGGTATCAGCCAGTAGTTCTTCTTCTCTATCAGGAACCTTATATATAGGAATAAACATAGTGTTAAAAACAATGGATTTGAAATTGGTCTTAAAAGGGATATGGCAAAGATGGAAGAAATTATGGGAGATAATAAGCTACATTATTACTAAAATACTCCTTGGCATTATGTTTTATACCGTGTTCAC
>QMVO01000092.1 GCA_003661125.1 Methanosarcinales archaeon | reverse complement strand
CATATGAAATATTAAAGGATCAATTTCCGGGTAGCTTGCGCAGGGTGACCATAGTGGTGGAAACAAAGCCAAGATATGCAAGTTCAGAAGAGATCAGGGATATCCGCGACCCGGAGGTATTGAGATACCTTGATTTGCTTGTTGAGAGAGCAAAGCTTGTTCATGGCGTAGTGAACGCCGAGAGTGCTGCGGATGTTATAAAAGAAGAGAATGACGGTCAAATACCAAATTCGTTGAGGGGTATTAAGTCGCTGTTGAAAGAGTTAGAGAAAGAAAAAATCACGGCGCAAAGGGTAAGTGATTATATTAGCGAGGACTATTCCATGACACTTGTAAGGCTGAACATCTTAGATGATGTGGATACGGAGAAGATCGTAGGAGAGTTGAAGGAAGTGATAGATATAGCGAGTCCCCCCGGGATATCTGTGAATATTACAGGCGGTCCAGTGATAGAGATGACGATGAAAGAGTTCGCATAGTCAGACGTCTATTTTATTTATCTTTCATCCTCAAAGCATGTCTTTATTCTTTCCACGCATTCATCGACGCCCATTTTCTCCTGCTCCCCCGTGTTGAGATTTCTCAAGGTCACTTTCCCTTCTTTTATCTCATTTTTACCCACGAGTACAGCAAACGAAGCTTGGATGGCATTGGCATAAGACAACTGAGCGCTTAGACTTCGTCTCATCACATCTAAATGTGTGGGAAAGAAATCCCTCAGCTTGGACGCTATTTTTATCGCTTCTTTTATCACATCCCGTTCAGTATTATTTCTCTCTCCTATTGGCACTACTACTACTACACTTTTTCTATTCTGCTCCTTTTCCTCTAAGCTAAATATCTCGGTCAACCGGTCAAAGCCAAAAGCAAAACCGGTAGATGGCGTGTCATCACCACCAAATAACGCAGCCAACCGGTAGGAGCCACCACCGCATATCTGATTCTGTGCTCCTAACCTGCCACCAACTTCGTATATCTCGAACACCATTCCGGTGTAATAATCCAGACCCCGTGCTATTCCAAGATTCAAAGTATAGACGATATCGTAATAACCAAGGAGTTCCAGTAGCATCTCCAATTCATTTAACGCATCACTATCTGAACCTATTATTTTTCTCTCACGCGCTTCCTTTAACGCATCTTCTCCTTTTAAGTTCACTAAGCAGATTAAATCATTAATCAACTCCTTCTTTGCGCCTATCCCGGTCAAGAACTCGATTACTGCTTCTCTTTCGCCTTTGTCTATTAACCTCATCACCCGGTTTATCTTGTCATTTCTCACATTTGCATCTATTAATCTCTCTCGTATCAACCCTACATGACCCACGTGCAGCTCAGCTTTTATCCCTAACGATTTCAAGCAGTAAAAAGCGAGTGCGATTATTTCCGCCTGTGCCTCTGGTCTGTCAGACCCTATTATCTCCGCACCAAACTGCCAGAACTCTCGATAACGAGCTCTTTGCGGCTCTTCATACCTGAAGCAATTGCCAAAATAAAAAACTTTCGTTGGTTTCGGCGCCATCTTCAGCTCGTTAACATACATTCTTATCACAGGGGCAGTAAGTTCAGGTCTGAGTGCTAAATGCCGCCCTCCCTTATCCTTAAATTCATACATCTCTTTCAGAATTCCTTCGCCCGATTTAAGCGTGAAGAGTTCTGCGAGTTCAAATGTGGGTGTTCTTATCTCTTCATAGCCCCATTTTTCTGCTATATCACGCATTTTCGCTTCCATTAGCCTTCTCTTCCTCATCTCTTCAGGCAGAAAATCTCTCGTGCCTCGCGCTCTTTCTATTCGCATTCTTTTCGTATCCCCTTTATTTCCAAATCGTAAGTCATTTTAGAACTCATTATAGAACTCATTAATCCCGAAAATGGGATTAAAAAATGATAAAGCATGCTGAACAAAACTCTTTTGTTTTTATTGTTCTTCTCTTCTCTAAAGATGTCTATACACTCTTTTATAATTCCTTCATCTGGTTTCTCGTTTAGTATATCTGAAATAAGTAAAATTATCACTGGATCGTCTGTTTTTGGAATTTCATGTGCGCTAAGTTTATTTTGTCGGAAGGGATATCCCAAACGTACTGTTATTGAATATAGAACATCCAATTCGTTCCTAAAAGTATTAACAATTTTTTCAAAGTCTTCAATTGTTAATTTTGGACCCACTCCTACTATAATAGGGCCACCCCTGCCCATAGCAAGCAATTTGCTATCTTCTGGCAAATCACTATTTTTAACTGCTCTTATGTACTCGACAATATCTGTATTCATCGAAGATGTCTCAAAGTAAGCAAGGTCAGAGTTAGGTTTTGTGGCAAGAATAGAACGGATGGAAATGGGGTCACTACTTAGGAATATCGCTATGGGATACGGATAATAAGATAATAATATTACGGGATGAAGTTCATGCCTTTTAATTTGTGTGGCAATTTTCCTGATTTTGTGGTCATTATCTCTTACTAATTCATCCAATCCTATTGAAGAAAGTCTATGCAGGGATGAAAATAAGGAACATTTTCTGAAGTTAAGCGATTTCCTTAGCTTATCAGGAAAATTTATATTCTGACTTGATAATTCTTCAAATGCATTTGCAATATATAAAAAAGTGATAAAATCTTTATCTTTTATTAGAATATTTAAGATCCCAATAATTTTTTTGGTGGCTGTAACGCTGTGCGAGATGTTCATTATTATAAATGCTGCAGCTCTTCTAACCTCCACACTTTTTGACCTTACGAGATGAGATAATATAGGTGTGGACTCTTCAACATCTATCAATCTTAAAAGCTCCACAGCCCTTACACTTTCGGATATTGCAAGCTCTTTTATTCTTTCGGAAATTATTCTCTTTTTGTCACTGCTTAAAAGCTCTTCTATTATATTCGTAATTAAGAACTTAAGTTCCTTATAATCCGTATTGTGATATTCATTAAACAAGTCATCTATTATCTCGTTCTCAACACTCGGCTCTAATTTAACATCATCGCTGAGAATATATCCAGCCAAAATTAAAGGTCTCTTTGCCTCTTCAAAATCATCCTCAACATCCAATATAGCCTGAACGAACTCCGTAGCTTCATATCTCCCACGTTTTGCAGCACTACCAAGATCTGCGGCACCTAATCTTACTGCTTCAATCCATCTTGAATCGAAAACATAATTAGTCAAATCAATCTGCCCCTTCTTCCACTTATCCACGAGTTCTAAAGCCGCAAGGTATTCCTGGAAAGAAAGATGGAAGAAACCGTAAAGCGACTTTCCTTCTTCTTTCCCCTTCTCCAAAAACAAACCACTCTCTTCCTCTAAGTATTTCTTTATTTCTTTAGCTTCCTTTTTTGCTCTTCGCTTATCCATCCCTTGCTCTCTAACCATAACATCTATCATCATCTCCATGAAAGTATCTTCGTCAATCAATCCTCTTGGGCTTGTACCGTGTATGTAAAACGCAACAGGACTGAGAATTTCAATGAGCGCTTCCTTGTCCTTTAAGTATTCCTCGCTTGGAATCCTTTGCAAAACCCATGATTCAAGCATTGTCTCAACACAAACCTGGTATAGCTCAACCCTTCTGTTCGGCAATTTATTCCCTCTGTAATGTATCAATGCTGTTATTGTCATTAACAGCGGATTTGTAGCAAGCCGCTCTATGTTTTTGTTTCTGAAGATAGCTTCAATTAACTCGTTTGCACTCTTTTCAGCAACTTTAAAATCTTTGTCGCTCTTTTCAGCAATAGCCCTGTACCATCTCTTCGCAAAATCTTTTATATCCTTCATTTCAAACGGCTGAATTGTGAAATGTTCAAATCCAGTAAGCCTCACACTCTCGTAACCAATGAGTCTGCTTGTAACGATGTATTTATTGTTTAAAAAGCCCGAAGTGAGTTTCTGTATCTCATCTGAAACTTTCATTCTTTGTGCCGTATCTATGACCTCATCCAGCCCGTCCAGCAGAATCAAAGCCTTTCCATTCTCTATCGCCCATTTAAACAGGTTTTTATATTTTGAATCAGAATTAACCACGAATGTATAAAGGTCACTGAATTGCGACATCTTTTCTGAATAATCCGTAATCCTCGCGTATATCGGGATATAACTTTTCATTTCGTATGCAAGGTTTTTAAGTAATGTAGTTTTTCCAGAACCAGGATCTCCAAGTATTACGCATCTATCATATTTCAGCAAATCAGCCATGTTGATTATCTTCGCAATACTTTTTTCAAATTTCTTTTTTCTAACTTCTTCCTCCAATTCTTCATCATAATATTTCTTAATTTCTTCCAAAATTCTTTTTCCTGAATCTATTTTAACTTCTTTCTCAAATTTTAATGGTATGAAAATCTTACCAACAGGAATCTTTACTATTTCTTTCCTTCCTATCCGTGGAGAAAATCCCTTAAGGTCTAAATATCCGAATCTCTCCTCAATAGTTTCAAAATAATCATTCAACAATTTTTCTGCATCTTCACCAACAAGATGCTTCTTTAATGCTTCTGTATTCTCAGCAATTCTATCTAAAACCCTAATTTTTCGAATCTCTGTTACTATTTCTCTAAATTCATCTCTCAATCTTAATTCCCTTTCAAAGTCTCTCACGAAATCATCTATGTCGGAAATTTCAGAATTTTTCGCTAATTCTCTAATCCTCTCAAAATCGCCTATGAGGACATTTTTTAAGAGATTCGTGGCAAATTCTCTGTTATCCAAAGCTTCTTTTAGCTCGGGTGAAATTTCAACGGTGTTTTCGATAGCACTTTTAAACGCTTGAATTAATGCTCTCTTTCTTTTCCTTTTATCGGGACTAAAGATATTCTTAAACTTTTCTGCCGCACTATCACCGAGCGTCTGAACTATAATATCCTCCAATATGTCTGCAAAAAGTCCCGCAAGATATTCTCCAATACCCATTGAAAATAATTTTAAACACTATCTTTTATTAACTTTTGTTATTAAACATAAGTTGGCAGCGGCGTGGGCAACGGTTGCAATATGGAAAAAAGGAAAAAGACGTAATGGATTTTATGGAAAGAATTAGTTAGAGAAAAATGAACTTCAGACTGATTTTTGTGATGGATTTGCTCGATGGAGTAGTAGTGCATGCAAAGGAAGGCGAACGTGAGAAATATCAGCCAATTCACCTCTTCAGTTCCATTATTAACACGTCTGATCCCGTCCAGGTCATTGAAGAAATAAAACCCGTAGAAGTTTACATCGCTGACCTGAACCGAGTTATGAACACGGGTTCCAATAAAGACATAATAAAGGAGATAAGAAATAAGAATAGAAAGACGAGAATAATGATAGAATATGGTATAAGGGGGTTGTACGACTTGAAAGAGGCTGCTGAAGCAGAAATAGCCGATAACATCGTTTTAGGAACAGAAACAGCATCTATGGATTTGCTTGCCCGTGCATCGAAGAGTGATATTTCAGGAGATATAAGTGTGAGTATTGACCTTTTCAATAAAGAAGTGCTGACAAATGATATGAAGATGAAGCTTGACCCCCTGTTGTTAATAAAAGCGTTGAATGAGTATCCAATACGGGATGTAATCGTGTTGGAATTGGATAGAGTAGGAACGAAAAGCGGAATAGATTTTGATTTCCTCGCTCGTGCAGTGGAGTTCTCGGAACACAATATCCTATGCGGCGGTGGAGTCAGGAGTAGCGAAGATGTGCGTAAAATAGAGGAGATAGGAGTAAAAGGAGCACTGGTTGCTACTGCCGTCCACGATATGGCTATTCCTCTGTTTTTGCTTCGCTTATGACTTTATTTAGCGCACCGGTGCGTTGCAATAGAGAACAAGAAGTGAAAAAGCTCGTGGAGGAAAATGCAAGGAAAACGTTACTAAAAAATATTGAAGAAAGGGTGAAAATATACCCTTATCTTCACCTCTTCTATTTTTTTATTATGCCATTCTCACGTCATCGCCTCTTTCATCACATCGAAAATCTCGGTGTTGTCCAGTCTCCCTGTTAAGTTGCAGGCGAAAGATCCGGAAGCCATCACGGGTACATCAACTGCTGTGTGCGAGCCGCTTGTCCATATCCCATGCCAGTAACCTGGTTCATTATCCAGATCCTTTATATACTCACCTTCCGCAGGAAAAGACTCGAATGGATATTCAACGCTCAAACCACCGCATTCATGAGCCGCAGTGACGATCACAAGGGTGTCTGAATGTTCTTCTGCAAATTCAAGAGCAACTCCCACCGCTTCATCGAATGGAACTTGCTCAATATTAGGTGGGGATTTTTGATGAAATCGCGTAAAAACACCATCGCAACTCAAATAAAACAGATTTACCACAACTTATTGAGCAAATACATCGAATGCAATGGTGTCACGCACGTTCAAAGTTATATTGTTCGCATGTCCTGCGTGGTCAATCCTGGCACCTTCGACCATCAGGAAAAACCCATCAGGGTCTTTTTCAAGGAACTCCAATGCCTTTTGTGTCATGTGTGCGATATGCGGCTCTTCCGGTGGACGTTCAATCTCGTAACTCATGTGGCTCAGTGCAAATAGCCCAAGCACCTTGTCCTCTGAACTCATGTTCAGAGCGTCCAGCTCTGATTGGTTATAAACGACCGCATATCCCTGCCTCTGCGCATCGTCAATCAACCCATCATCTACCTGTGCATCCTCTTCAGAAAGCCCTTGTTCCTTCAATTTCTCAACTGTACGATGAGACCCGGGCTCGATGTCATCGAGCCAGTATCTGAGCCCACCACCCAGAAGCAGATCGGGTTGAACCTGATACAGGTAGTCTTTCGCAATGTCGTCCCAGTTGTATCTTGAAGAGCTGTGTGCACCAAAGACTGCTGGTGTTGCGTGAGTTATTCGT
>QMVO01000091.1 GCA_003661125.1 Methanosarcinales archaeon | reverse complement strand
ATCACGAAGAGATCGGCAAAGCACACAACCAAGAAACGAGTGTCAAACTCTAACATTTCTCTAATCTAGATATCCAGTTGGCAAAATCACGTAACTTTCCGTATAGAAACAATGGTCATCAATGGGTGAACGTTTAATCCTCATGTCGTGCTCCTTCGCATATCTCTTCAACGCTGCAAGACTTCTAAATTTGAACATTTCATGTACATTGTTGTCTATCAAATACCAAGGTTCTCTTTTCATTTTTACCCCCAAAAAATAAAATTAGGAACACAACCTCCTCAAAATCTCGCCTGCTTCTTCTTCCGTGAGAAGCGCATCGATGAGACTTGGAGACTCTATGACTATCGTGCGAAGCCCGAGTTCGTCAAGTACACGACATAGCTTCTCCACGAAAATGGTATCACACCAGAAAAACGGATATATCCCACCATATAAAACCTTTTTGAGTTTTTCCTTATTTGTCATTTTTATCTATACCCAAAAACAGCAGTAAATACTGATTGCTTCTATCGCGTTTAGGAATGCTATTGTGTCTTTGTTCTTTTTGTATGCGTGGATCGCACTTATCACGCGACCCAAGTCATCGGCTTTGAATAGATAGCTCACAGAAGAGGTTAAGGCATCTCTCAGCTCTTCACCACGCATCAGCTTGAAATCCCAAAGAGAAATTCCCATGATGTCGTCACCATACTCATCAACAAAGCGGTTTATATCGTGCCTCGTTGCGTCATTGAGCGATTGGTCAAATTCAGTAGCTTGGAACGGCGTGATTCCTAACCGTTCAAATTCTCTGTCAATTTCAAACTCTTTTTGTGCTTCCATCATGTTATCACCTCCAAAAAGAAAAAGAAAGAAATTAATCCCCGGGCTCGAATTCGCCTATTTCATCAAAAATCTCACGCACAATCTCCTCTGTTTCTTTTTTAAGGTCTTCACACAACTCTTTCACTTCTCTTTTCTGCTCTTCCTTATCGTAAGTACTTAGCTTCACTACTGATTCTTTTTCTGCATAGCTTGAGCGATACGGACTTCCACCATTAATTACAGCTGGGGAGATTTTGTCAAAGTCATGCCATTGTTCAAGCTCGTCGAGCACTTTATCGGTAACAGACCACGGAACCCACTTCTTTATCCTGACTTTTGTCTTGATTCTTCGCATTCTATCCGCGCCGATGCATAACCCCCAGAGACCGCCCATTGTCCGGTAAAACTCCCCAGACCGCCACCCGTCATATTTGGCAGCGGTAACAGTTACCACAAAAGGTTTCTTTTTTGCCATTTTTACCTCCAAAAAATGATTATTGCTCTTTTGGGAATTCTCTGATAGTCTCTTCATAGCTTCTCTTTTATCTTATTATCTCCATTAACTAAAATGACTATTCTTCCCCCAAGAACACCCGAACTGCCCTCTTCACCTCCTCTTCCTCCTCTTTAGTGACTGGTTTTCCGTCGTCTCCCTCGACGCCTTCGTCGAAGCATTCGAGGTTTGGATCATAGAATCTCATAAGTATAAACTCTCTTCCGTCTGGTTTCCTCGTTAGATAAAAATATTTTGTAACTCCACCTTCCTCTACATCAAAGTCCATCTTTATCCTCACCTCCAAAAAAATATCAGATTATTTGAATTTCGATTCTCTTGACGCTTTCAAAGACATCCCGGAACCATAGCGTTGATTCGCAATCCCATCCATGCAGCGATAGAGGAGTGCTAAATCTCGTTATTATTTCACCTTCTTCGGTTAGCATTACTGCATCGTAGTGTTTTGATATCTCTTCCCAGTCCATTATCGTGAACCCGAATTCGTTACTGATTCCAAATTTTTGATAAAGATGTTCGAGGTCTTCATAAGAATCAATAACATATACATTTGCATCATCTCTTGGAATAAGCAGGAAGAAATTAACATCCTCAATCCATTCTGGTATTTCGTAGGTGCACCACTCGACCCAAGCGCTTGGAAACTTCTTGTCGGGCGTGTATGTTGATGTCCACAAGCCACCGGTAGGTTTCCCAAGATTCGTATTCTTGACTGGTTCTATCTCTCTGAAATTTTCTTCTTCAGTACAGAACAATTGTGGCATCACTTTGACCATCTCCTAATTTTCACAGAAGACATCGCCAAGGAAGCCCGCCGTTTTAAATTCATCACGAATCTCGCAGTGCTGTTAGAACCACTATTGAAGTCACAGTGCTTATGATGATCCCGAATACAAGATAGACCCAAAAGATAGCACTTGTCAGCCAAGTTAAAGAAATACCCGT
This sequence comes from Methanosarcinales archaeon, assembly GCA_003661125.1. Classification (GTDB taxonomy): domain Archaea; phylum Halobacteriota; class Syntropharchaeia; order Alkanophagales; family Methanospirareceae; genus QMVO01. The sequence goes on along the minus strand of QMVO01000091.1, from coordinate 4,630 downwards.
TATAGCTGCGATACCTGTAATAACCAGCTTCTTCATTAGAAAAGCCTGAATCAGCCAGCCCACAAACGGAATTACACTTATGAGAAGCATGAAATTGCAGACGATACAGAGCAATAAAATAGCCAATGCACCGTTGATACTACCATATACAAAGTAGCCTAGCAGAGAGAACAGCATTGTAAGAAGAATACTGAAACGAACTGAGTTGAACGAGACTTTAACGCTCCCTTCTTGTTCCATTTTTCACCTCCTCTTCTTTCTCTTCTAATTCATTTCGATAATGCTCAAGAACAATGTCCAAGATGCGGTCTACTGTAATCCTTCGTGCTTCTATATGCCCCGTATGATACGCCTTTAGAACCTTATCTTCTGCAATTTCTCGTAGGTGCGTATGCTCACTTGCCTCCTTACTCAGGTGTTCTTTGAGATTTTCTATCCGCTCTATCAACTCTTCCTCGTTCATTTTTTCTTTCACCTCCAAAAAAAGAGATAACAATTATTAATAGCTGTAGTTTTATCACCATCGTTGTTGTACTTTCTATGTTATCATTTCCTCTACGGGTTCTAGTTTAATGATAATTTTTTCCTGTTTGTCCATAATACCGCATATTCTGTACCCTGTCTCCTCCGTCAGTTGCTCGGAAACTTCTAGAAAAACTTTTATGCAAGGTATACACGCATGGATATTGAAGATCGCTTCTTTCCATCGTCTAAGAATTTCTTCTTTGTTCATTATTTCCACATCTCCTCCTAACTTTTCATTGTTTCCATTCTCTGCTCTTGCTTCGTTTACTCTTCGGATGATGCGGCTTTGAGAGCTGCATATAACGCATGTAATCTATCGGCAGATTCGATTGCTTGCTCACACTCCTCTTGCAACTCTTCTTTCTTTCTCGAAAAAATGCTCATCACCGCCTCTATTGCATCCTCTAGATCTGGTAATGTCGCTGCGCCTGAAGCAGCGAACCAACCTTCGTGAATATGATAGAGCGATTCCTCATCTTCTAAGGCGTTTAAGACCCTTTTGCACTGTTTTTTCAGATACTCGATAGCTTTATCCCCGTCATAATCACACCTCACGATTATCCGTGCTGTTGCCGCATTCATTGCTCCTCATCCTCCAGTAGTAAGTGTGGATACTCTTCCATCAATTGACCTTGCGGACTATAGACTTTTACCGTTCCGTCCTCAAGGACGGACACTACCTTCCCCACCTGTGTGGTGTACGAAATACCACCGTATCCTTTCTCCCGCAATATTTCTGTTTGTAACTTGATATACTCGGTATTATTGACTCGTGGCTTTGCAAGAATTCCATTGTTAATTGCTTCTACTACCTTTTTTATTTTTCCTATTTCTTCCATTTCGCTATTACCTCCAAAAAATGTGTGAAAGTTATTCCTCTTTTTTTCTCCTCTTTATTTCCCTCTTTAAATCTTTGATAACTTTTGATAACCATTTAATCTTCTCTTTTAACTTTCTCTTTCTCTGTTCTTCCTCATGTAGGAGTCGCTGGAGATAAGCAATCGCTTGTTCTTTTTTCATTTCTCTGGATCTTTCAATTACCCATGAAGCCATTTTCCTTTCACCTCCAAAAAATAAAAAATAGTTTATGGTTAAATCACAATTGTGCAAGCGATCTTGCACCTATCACCCGCCCTTCTTTATCTCTGATGGATTCCCCAATTACATAAACATCACTGCGAGTGCCCGCAAGCGCTTGCGCAACTATGAGGGATACAATATAGATCGTCCCTTCCCGTGGCTCGGGTAAATTCTCGACTTGCCCGAGTGTTTTCCGTATTACTGGTATATTGCCATCGGTTTCCACTTGAATTTTTCCGATAATTTCTGTACTCTCATGTACCCTCGCGATAGTTCCAGAGGGTGGTATCTCTATCTTCTTTCCTTCATCTGTATATAGAATTATCGAATGCGGTGTTAAATTGACAATTTTCATTTTCTTTTTCACCTCCAAAAAAATAAAAAATAACTTTTGCTTTTTATTGTTAAAACTCTCTTTAGTTAGTTATTGAAAAACGACACGGGATAAGGTATCTTGTTGTCGAAGCGTATTCTCAGCAACCTATTCCATGCTTTCACCAGCCATACGGGCTGGCTTTCTCTCGCTAAACTGCCGCTTCTGAACATTATTACTGGCACTCCAATAAACTTAATTTCTTGTCTCTTTCTGAGATTATTCCACCGAAAGACTACTGCTGTGCCTTTCGGTACTGTTATCTTGTATATGTGATTGATAATACTGAAATCATCCCTGAGAATGCCCGTTCCTAAAACTCTCTTCTCCATTTTTCCTTTTCACCTCCAAAAAATAAAAGGGAAAATAATAATCATTCGTAGCGATCAAGATTGTTCTCTATCTAATAACTTCTTTTATCAGGCTGTGCGCTGCAGTCAACAGGTCAAACACCTTTGTGTAACTCACTCCCATGCCTATCCCTATCCCCTGCTCGTTGATAATCTCTATTGCTTCCTTTATCTTCTCCTCCACCACCATTAATCTTTTTGATTCCTCAGTTTGCATTTACCTTTTCACCTCCAAAAAATAAAACGAGAAAGCGACTTACAACCCTAATAGTTGGAATAAAATATCCAAATCATATTCTATAGCCGCCTTCTCAAAATCATCAAATGATGATTTGTTCAAAAATTCTATATATCCCTTAGTAATCTGCATCTCTTTTCTCACCTCCAATCAGGGGCTTGGAGGGGGTTTTATGCCCCTCCGTCCCGTATAGCCTTTGCGGGACCGACCGGCATCATCGCTGTTCCTTACCGTCCCCTTTCGGTTCATCGGAAGGATCACCACATCATCGCTTCCGCTGCGTTATTCGGAAGCTTCGCTGGGGCTCAAATTGGCTTGGAGGCCCACCACTCCCTGCGACATCACGCAGTCTCGCCGCAGGTGAGCCCTCAGCACGTTATACACACCCATAGGGTGTGCTTTCCGTGCCTCCTTAAAAAAGGAGACATTCCGTAGCCGGTCATCAGCCCCACTCAGGCATCTCTTAAAATCTACTCCCGACGGGACGGCTCTTCTCAGGTTAGCCTTCGGGTCTATCAGCTACTTATTAGGCAGCCCCCTGACTAACCCTCACAGAAAGGCGGAGGTAAACCTCTGTCCACTAAAGTGGACAGGTTGCCGCCCATCACGCCCTGTTCCCAGCTTATACTCTAAAAAGAGCTTTCGCTGGGATGGGCCAGAAGTAGATTTTTTATCTCACTTTTATCACTCAGAGGCTTACAATTTCCTCGTGGCGGGGCTCGGACTTTCCTGCCCCATTATGTCTGGGCTTGAAAAATAAAAAATTAAGAATTATATAACGCCCGATTGAATTCGGGCGTATTGATAGCACCCTCGATCATCGCCCACTCTGAGTCAGTTAACTGTGCTATCTCATACTCTGTATCCGCTGGGATCTTCTGTATTCTCTTCTTTTTCCAAATTGCTTTTCTTTTAATCGGTGATTTTCCCTGATAAACAAATGGATAAGTGTCTGGCGCTGCATCAAAGCGCCAGTGCTTATCCATCCAATGCTCTGTAAACTCTTGTAATCCCTCACCTAAAGAGGTGCAGAAGAAGTGCTTATTGCACCTCCTGCACCTTATCACGAATGCCATTATAACTGATAGCCCAACATCACCAGTGCAATCTGTGCCTGCGTGTCCTTCTCCTTGATAGCTTCCTTGATTTCCTTCTCCCTCTTCCTCTCCTCTTTAATCGCTTCCCTTACTTGCTTCGATAGCTCCTGCTGCTTACTTCGCAGTTCTCTTATCTCCTTCACCAGCTTCGGTGCCTGCGAGGGGTTCTCCTCTATTTGGGCCCTCTTCTCTTTTATCTTTGCAATCACTTCATTAAGCTCCTTTTTCCCCGCCTCTTCCGCCTTTTCCTTTAGATCAAACTTTGCCTTGACCAGTTCCCCCGCCAGCTGATAGCGAGGGTGTATAATCCCCGCTACAAATCGCTCTAACTCATCTCCTCTCGCCAGTCTCTCCCCAACATCTACTAAACTGCCGTTCGTTCCCATACCCATACTCAAAACCTCTTCTCCCATCTTCTTTTTCACCTCCTTTAAGTGCCGCCCAGACACCACTTAAAGGTTGTAAGCCTCTCCGCAGTAGTCAGCAGTAACTCATCAGTAAATAACCCGTGATATACCCTTTGGGGCACGGGGGGTATATCCACCTTATACGCCGCCCGCTCTCATGCTTCTTATCCCGATTATGCTATCGGGATAGGGGTATTATACATACCCTTAAGAATCGGGGGACCACCACGTCCACACTCCCGACCCTCGCTCATGAGTGATTTAAAATCACCCTTTTAAACGACGTCTCACGCCGTTTATTATGAGTGATTCAAAATCACTCACTCACCGCAATATAATATTTGTTTTATCATTGAACAATCTAATCGGATAGTCAAATTTTGAAAATTTCTTAAAAAATTGAAATTTTTTCTTAAAATTATTCTTTTCTCCTCTCTCCCCTCTCTCCTCTCTTTAAATCCTCTATCTCTCTCTTTAAATCCTCCACTCTCCTCTCTATTAACTCTCGCTTCTTAGCCTCAGGAATATATCGCTTCTCCTCCATAATACTTTCAAGCTCT
>QMVO01000090.1 GCA_003661125.1 Methanosarcinales archaeon | reverse complement strand
TGCTTTAATCTGTTTTCTAAATCTGTTGTAAATCCGACATACATATTACCATCCTTAAGTGATTGAAGAACATACACGTAGTACATTTTATTTCACGGGCCAAGTGTTACTCGGAATAGATACTACCGCACGCCTGATTTGATCTCTTTACCCTTCTGCCAAACTCTAAGTTCTTTAAAACCTCCTTTGCTCATTAGCCTTTCGCCTTGTCCCCTTTGCCTTTACCTTTCGCCTTTTGCCTCTTCGGTTTTTTTAAATTTCATCCAATCCCCTTCATAATAGTATAAAACACATCCTGCGGTCTATCTATCTCATAATCCACATTCACAGTTACCAAGAAAGCATCTTCGTGATGGTCGCCCTTCAATTTCCCTTCCGGCGTCTGTTCAGGCAACGTCTGCACCTTCGCCTCGCCAAAAGAACAGAATCCATGGTCCGAAATTATTATTAACTTGTTATTGTTATTCTCATCTAAGAAACCCGTATCAAATATTAGTTCTCCAATCTTATCATCCATGCGCTTATACCACTCAACTACATAATCCTCACCCCAGTGGAAGTGCTGAATCCTGTCCAAACACGTATAAACCGAGATAAGCAAATCCGGCTTCTCCTCTATTAAAAGTTCTTTTGTCTTCTCGAACTTGCTCAATATTAGGTGGGGATTTTTGATGAAATCGCGTAAAAACACCATCGCAACTCAAATAAAACAGATTTACCACAACTTATTGAGCAAATACCTACTGGTGAAAGAAAGTTTGTTTTAAAAATAGAATTCTCTTACATACTCCGGCTTCCTTGTCAATAAGTCCCGAATACTTACGATGCCTGTGAGCACCCCTTTTTCAACCACCGGCAGTCTTTTTATGCGCTTCCTCGCTGCGAGTTTGCACGCTTCGTCTACTGATGTCTCCGGCTCGATGGTAACCAAAGGGAATGCCATTATTTCTTTTGCTTTTACTTCGCTTGCCCTCTTGTTCTTCAATAGAACTTTCAATGCTATATCGCGCTCAGTAATAATTCCCGCAGGTTTACCTTTCGAGGTTATCACTACACTCCCTATTCCCAACTCATCCATATCCGCCGCTATTTTAGTTACCAACGTGTCTTCATCCTCAGCGATGATTGGACGGCTCATTATATCTCTAACTTTCATCTTTCCTTTTTCACCTCTTTTCTTTTTTTCTCTATATCATGTTCATATCAAATCAAATTAAATATCGAAATATTTATAAGACCCAAGTTAGCGGCATATAAAGAAGAGGGTAATTACATTACATCTTTAAATTTTAATCTGTGTAATCCGGGTTTTTAGGAATAGAATTCCCTTATGCACTCCGGTTTCCTTCTCAGCAGGTCTTGAATACTTACAATGCCCACGACCATCCCATTTTCAACCACTGGCAGTATGCTTCCGGCTCGATGGTGAGCAAAGGGAATGCCATTATTTCTTTTGCTTTTACTTCGCTTGCCCTCTTGTTCTTCAATAGAACCTTCAATGCTAAGTCGCGCTCAGTAATAATGCCTGCGGGTTTACCTTTCGAGGTTATCACTACACTCCCTATCCCCAACTCGTCCATATCCGCCGCTATTTTAGTGACCACCGTGTCGTCATCTTCGGCGATGATTGGACGTGTCATTATATCTCTGACTTTCATTAAATCAACTCGCTTATGTGGATATTCCCCTCTGAGGGTTTCAACTCCCTCTCTCACATACAGCGTGAGTTCCTGAAAAGAAGTCATTCGTTTTTGCCCCGGTTCCGAAAAGTCCTCATCCGCATCCAGATCAAAAACAAGTTTATATCTGCCATGACTCGGCGGTATGAAATCTAATATCGCCACCTCGCCCTTGTGGGTTGCAGTATATCTCCCCAAAAATCGCTGACCTGCATAAGCAGTCTTGAACAGCGAAGCGAACTCCATAAATGACCTTTCCTCACTGAACAAAACATTTCCTCTGTGATCGGCAATTGACAACCTGTAGGGGTTGAATTGAAGTCCGATGGAGGGTTCATATTCGTACCACTTCACCGTTTCACTAAATCTGAAAACAAGCCCTATTCGGCACCATTTCTGAACGGTTGTGATTTTAAAAGAGCGGGATATCTTTATCTTTCCATCCTTTTTATCGCCTTCAAACTTTGCCACTTCAAAAGTGCAAAAACAAAATTAAACTCTCTATCCCCCACTTCATATAACCCATTACCCACTTCAGCCTCTTTTTTTTTTACAGGAAGCTCGCCTACCACATTCGATTCGAAATAATAAATCTCCCGTAGCTCCTCGTCAGTTATCCCGGGAAAGACTTCAAACTCGCCCGCGATGATCGCTTCCTTTTTCTCTTCCACTATCTCCCTTACATCCGAAGGAACTAAATCACTAAAGGGGGCGAGTTGTACCCCTCCTTCAGCCAGTCCATACCACCAGTCTTGCCCAGGATAGTCGTCCCAGGTTCCCTCATGCACTGCCTTCACTATATTTGTCATGATGGGAGCCCAGTTCCAAACAGCACCAGTTAGAAATACACGTGGGGCAAATCTCCTCATGTCTGAGCCAAAACTGATGTAGTTGACGCCCCTTTCTTCTGCTGCCTGCGCTGGGGCATAAGAATCGGAATGATGGGTGATGACGTCGCATCCCCTGTCAATAAGGGACAAAGCTGTTTTCTTCTCTTTTTGGGGGTTATACCATTCGCCTATCCACTCCACATAGACTTTGGCGTCAGGATTAACCGAAGCCACTCCTTTGGCAAAGGCATCAATACCCCTCACCACTTCAGATGTTGGAAGGGCAGCTGCATAGCCGATCTTGTTTGTCCCGGTCAGGGAACCAGCCACTATACCCGTTAAGAATCTGGCTTCATACATTCTCCCAAAATATATACCAGCATTAGGAGCCTTTTACTCAACTCCCGCGCCCCACATGAAGATGACATCGGGGTAATTTGGAGCTACTTCTTCGATATATTCACCGAAATTGTAACTGTGACAGAAGATTACTTTGTTTCCAGCTTCAGCATATTCCCTCATTATCTGTGGGGCATTGGGTCCACAAGCCTCCTCCCTTTCCGAGAGTTCAACAAAGGGCAATTCTTCAGCCATTGCTTGAGCCCCTAAGTGCCCTTCATAGGTCCAGCCATAGTCCCCTATGGAACCAATGTGGAGGACAGTCACCTTTAACTTGGGTTCCCTTTCTTCCCACAGGAATGAATATACTACGGCTAATAACACCGCTGCTAATACCAGAGTTAACGCTATTTTTGTTGCTTTTTTCATTTTTTCCTGTCAAGACTGTGTTTGTAACCCTAAATAATAACCTAATAAAATCGCCAAAATACCTCCGAATAGTGTAGCTAAGATGTTTACGTGATGTTTATTCAATCTGAACTGCGAAGTCCTTTTATAAAAAGATTTATCTTCAATGGTGGCGCCAAGAAAGCTGTCCATGATACAGCCTAAGAATCCAGACAGGAGGCAAACGCATGAGAGTAATAAAATAGTTCTCGTGGGTATTTGAAGGACAACCCAAAATGTAAGGCCGACAAGCGAAATCAGACACGAGCCGAGCACCGCGGCGCCAATACCCGGTAAACTAATGCCACCGTTTGTACCTACCGGCACTTTTTTGAGCGTTGTAATTAACCGCGGATTCCCCTCCGCCTGACCAATTTCAGTTGAAAATGTATCTGCGCATGCGGTAGCGACTGCGCCTGAAAAGCCGAGCAAGAAAATCGTGTTATGGCTCGGGCTGGAAACAGGGACAGCGTAGAGCACCGCGAAAATCAGCGGTGACAGCCCGTTGCCAAGTACGTTATTTATATCTCGCATACCCTTGTTACCTTCTGCAACGCCAAGCATGGCTTTTTTATTGTATTTGTATTTCGTAACTAAATTTCCGGACAGGAAGAATGCGAGCAGCACAAGCACACCGGCATAACCAAATTTGAATCCAAACGTTAACAAAATTATTACGCCAAGGATGAGCGTCCCAATAAAGGCAGAAGTGCTTATTTTACGCTTTAAGTAGGCATAAAGGACGAGCCAAAATGCTACCAATAGGGTAAGCGCAGTTACAGTTACCGAGTGGTGCAGGTGCTCGCTGAATAACATGGCAAGTTTTGAATATGGATTTGCTTTTTATAAAGCTTTTCTGCTTTTTAAAATGCATAAAATATTCATCATAGGACCTTTTTTCATCGAAATCACTGATTATTCGTTTTCAAAAGCATCCCTATCCTCCAGAATCGCTGAAAATACTTTTTCTCTCATCTCTATCTCACCACCTTTACCTTTTTATATTTTATATACCCCTGCCATTTATAAGAAGTTAAGATTAAGAGGGAAAAAAATGATTGAGAAAAGAAAACAAAAGGAGGAAAAAAATGGCACAGGCAAAACCTGGTGATACTGTTAAAGTCCACTATACGGGTAAATTGGAGGATGGCACAGTATTTGATACTTCTGCTGACCGCGACCCTCTGCAATTTACAATAGGCGAGGGTCAGATAATCCCGGGCTTTGAACAGGCAGTGGTGGGCATGAATCCCGGCGAATCGAAAACCATTAAAGTCCTGACGAATGATGCGTATGGTCCGCATCGTGAGGACATGGTACTTGTGGTAGATCGAAACCAATTACCGGTAGACTTGATACCTGAGGTCGGTCAGCAGTTACAAAGCCGTCAACCGGATGGTCAAATTATTGTAGTCACGGTGATCGCTGTCTCTGAATCGACCGTGACGGTAGATGCAAACCATCCGTTGGCTGGGAAAGACCTGACTTTTGATATCCAGCTCGTGGAGATCGTTTAACCGTTTTGTTTATGGTGCCTTGCTACATCCGAATATGTGACAAGCAGAGAAGTGAAGTGAATCAACCTCACTTCACGCCTCGTCCTTTTTTACCATAGCAATTAACGCCTGTAAACTTCTCCCGGTACGATTCCAATAACGGCGTCAGTTTACGTTCTGGTACTTCAACTTTCTTCAACCGGTCTTTAATCTCAGCATCGCTCAACCTAACATTTAACTTCCTGTTTGGAATATCAATCTCTATTATGTCCCCCTCTCTTATCGCGCCTATTACCCCACCGTTATATGCTTCCATTTCAATATGCCCAATACAAGGACCGGTAGTGGCTCCTGAGAATCTACCATCTGTGATTAGAGCCACCTTTTTATAGCCTGCACCCATTATCGCATCGGTTGGAGTCAACATCTCCGGCATTCCTGGTGCACCTGCTGGACCCTGGAACGGCAACACGATAACATCTCCTTCTGCAATCTTTTTCGCTTCTATCGCATCCAACAGATCTTTTTCGGTATAGAATACCTTAGCAGGGCCAGAATGAACCATCATCTCCTTTTCGACCGCAGTTTGCTTGATTATGGCGCTGTGTGCAATATTTCCCTTTAATACCGCTATGCCGCCTTCTGAAGAGTATGCATTATCCAGAGTTCTTATAACCTCGTCATCCAGCACCTCCCCCTCTTCTGCTATCTCCCGTATTGTGTTCCCGTTTACCGTTGGTGATTCTTTTAGCATGTCTTTCAAGCGGTTGAGCACCGCGGGAACACCTCCTGCACGGTCAACGTCTGCCATCTCATGAGTCCCAGCAGGGATTATCTTACATAAATTCGGCGTTTCCCGCGCTATCTCATCGAACATATCCACGTTAATATCTACGCCTGCTTCACGAGCTATCGTGGGGATATGCAAAACGGCATTTGTTGAGCCACCCATCGCCATATCCACCCTTATCGCATTCTCAAAAGCGTTTTTTGTCATTATATCCCCTGGCTTAACATCCTCTCTGACCAGCTCAACGATTCTCTTTCCAGTTTCATACGCCTGCCTTTTCTTCAGCGGGTCTAACGCCAGGGTCGTTGCGCATTTTGTCAGCGACATACCCAGTACCTCAGTAGCAATAGCCATTGTGTTTGCAGTATAAAGCCCGACACAGGAACCCGCACCGCAAGCGAGCAGAGGCAGCATCTCTCCTGCTTCCTTTTCCGTCATTATACCCCCTTTAACCTGACCAACGATACCAAATCCTTCTATGGGATGGTGCTTCTTTCCCTCAACGACATTTGCTTTCATTGGACCGCCGGTAAGTATAATTGCAGGTAAATCGAGACGAGCCGCAGCCATCAACATTCCCGGCGTGATTTTATCACAGTTTGTTACGCCTACCCAGCCGTCTAAAGAATGTGAAAGAGCCATTATTTCGATGTTATCTGCAATATGCTCTCTGCTTGGAAGTGATAGCCGCATTTCTACAAACATTGCAACGCCATCACAGACACCGGGAACGCCCCATTCCAATGGAACTCCTCCTGCATCTCTAATCCCTCGCTTTACTTCCTGCGTTAGTTCATTCAGGTGAATATGCCCAGGAATAATGTTATTGTAACTGTTTGCAACACCAATAAATGGTTTGTCCAGGTCAAAATCTTCTTCCTTTAGTCCCGCGGACATCAATAATGCGCGGTGTGGTAAGGTTTCTATTTTCTCCTTTAATATGTCTGAACGCATGGGGAATCACTGCCTATTTTTTACCTCCTTCTCTTCTGTTTCTTCCTCTTCATCCACTATCTTAGCATATCTATCCACGAATTTTGCGCTGGGCTGTTGTGTCTGATAGACCCATCGCCCACCCGGTAATTCAAAGCCTGAACCTGCTGCCGCCATTTCATGTTTTAAACCACGGCCACGACCCTTCATCTCCAATTTGGAAAGCGAAGCTATCTCTGAAAGCAAACTATCAATCGCTTCGATAACGTTTTCGTTCTCTCCAACATCCCTCTCAACTGTTATGGTCTTCTCAGCCAGAGGAAAGGATACTTTTACTTTTGTGGGCATCTTTTATTTTTTCTATTTAATAATATCAAACTATTATTTATTTCTTTTCTTAGTTCCGTTTATAATAAACAGACTTGCATACCTTTTATC
>QMVO01000089.1 GCA_003661125.1 Methanosarcinales archaeon | reverse complement strand
GATTGAACCTTTGGTGGAGCTCTGTTTATCTCATCTGCGAGTACGAAATTAGCGAATATGGGTCCTTTCTGCGTGGTAAAACTCGCCGTGCGGTGGTCGTATATCTTCGTCCCGATGATGTCCGCGGGCAGCAAGTCGGGCGTAAACTGAATTCTGCGGAAACTCGCGGAAAGAGTCTCTGATAACGTCTTCACCATCAATGTCTTTGCCAGCCCAGGGACACCTTCAAGGAGAACATGCCCATTGGCAACGAGACAGAGCAGCAATTTCACCAATACGGATTCCTGACCAACAATAACTCGCGTGATTTCGTTCAGAACGTCATTTATTCGCTTTGAGTATTCCTGTGCCTGTAAATTTAAATGCTCTATCTCTTTGTCCATTTTTCCGTTACCCTGAGCAGTTCCACGTTTTCGTATTATTCCGGTTCTTCTATCTCCACAATTTTACGCCTGCTCTTCGTGCCCGAAACGATTCTTACCCGGGCGTTAAAGTATCGCGACAATACTTTGACTACCGCTCTATTAGCCTTTCCTTTTGTGGGCGGTTCTTTTACTCGCACTATTAACGGTTCTGCTTCAATTACCACCTCCTCATTTGAGTTCGGAATGACTTTTATCTCAATTGTTCTCATTCTCTTAAATATAATTCATCAATATGTGTAGAAATAATTACCAAACCAAAAATGACCACTTTAACCTTTTACGGCGGCGTTGGCGAAATAGGGGGAAATAAAATCCTGCTGACTGATAGCAAAACTCGCGTATTTCTGGACTTCGGCATGAACTTCGAGAAAGAAAAAAGATATTACGAACCTCCGTATCTCCAACCAAGAAACGAAGATCATTTATTAGGCTTGGGTATTTTACCACCCCTAAAAGGCTTGTATAAAAACGATGAAACCGAACCCTCTATTGATGCCGTTTTACTATCCCATCCGCATCTGGATCATTATGGCTACCTCAAGTATCTCAAAGACGATATACCCATTATCTGCGGTGAGGCAACAAAGACCATAATCATCGCAAAAGAATTGAGTGGTCTCAGCGCATCGGGATACCAGATTGCTAACCTTACCAAATCCAGGGGTCTGGAGATACTTAAAGAATTCGTCACGTTCAGAACCAATCGCCCGCCTTCATCACCCATAGTGTTTAACCCTGTCCACGTAGATCATTCCGTGCCCGGTGCGTATGGACTTATATTAGAAACATCCAGGGGTAACGTGGTTTATACCGGCGATTTCAGATTACATGGACCGTATTACCAGATGACGGAAGAATTTATCGCTGCGGCAAAAGAATCAGAACCATCCGCGCTGATTATTGAAGGAACGAACATCGTAAATGCAAAAATATCGAGTGAAGCCGAGGTGAAAACCAAAATCATTCCCGTGATTGAACATACCAAAGGGTTAGCAATGGCTGGCTTCTCAATAAACGATATAGATAGATTGAGGTCGTTTTATGAAGCAGCACATGCAACCGGTCGTAAATTAGCCATATCCATGAAACAGGCATTTCTGCTGCACAAACTTGAAAGTGACCCGCATCTATCAATATTTCCGCTCGATGACTCCAATATTTCGATATTTGTCAAAGAGAAGAAGAAATTATATCTGTGGGAACAGGAGATTACCAATCATTATGACAATATCATTGACGCGAGCGATGTGGAAAAGATGCAGAATGAATTGATATTAACCACGAGTTTTTATGATATGAACGAATTGATAGCAATAAAACCAATCTCGGGCAGCACTTATATCTTATCGCAAAGCGAGCCATTTAACGAAGAAATGGAAATAGATTTCGAGAAAATGTTGAATTGGCTTGAGCGATTTGGCGTTCCACAATATCATATCCATGTCTCCGGGCATGCTCTACCGTATCAATTAAAATGGGCGATTGAAGAAATTAACCCTGAAAAAGTTTTCTTGGTGCATACGGAAAAACCAGAGCTTTACAAACGGTTTTTAAGCGATTTGGATATGGCAATTGTTAGTCCTGAAGAAGGGAAGGAGTATGAAGTTTAATTTAAAAAATTTCTTTTGATCATACATACGGTGCGATGGGTCACTTAACCGCCCCCATGTATTTCGCCCTTATCCTACCCACAACATCATGAACTCGCATCAACTCAAAATCAAAACTACCATATTCCAGATGTGCTTCTTCATGTGTCGCCAGAACTTTGTACATGACGAAATTCTTATCCTCTTCCTCGAACTCTTTTATCCTGCCCGGAAGAAAGATCCGTTCACCGTCGGTTGCGGCTCTATCGCCCTGTGCTTCCACAATCTCGATTCCGTATCCTAATAATGCGTTCAGATAATGTAACAAAACGGGTTTTACTTTCTTCAGCTCAAGACCTTCGGTGATAGACTCGAAGAAATCAGCATATTCTAAAGACTCGCCCCGCACAAAAGAGGTTGCTTTTTCTTCTCCCTCTACCTTTGCTATTTCTGATGCCATACCGGCAACCTTCTCCAGACCGTCATAACCCGCTCTACCTATGAGACCCGGACTCTCCTCAAGCAAACTGACAGCAGTTCGCCAGCTATACCTGCCAACCTCACTGCAAAGTCCATAAACAGCCTTAACTAACTTTTTATCTCCAAACATCAGCAATCTCTCAACGAGTGCTTGAGTTATCCCAAGCAACCTGACCGCAGTTCTCCAATTATAATCTTGAGCGACCTGACTGCAAAGGCTATAAACATTCGTGACTAATTCGGTATCTCCATACTCGAGTAATCTATCAATGAGTGCTGGACTTTTATCAAGGAACCGGGCAGCGATAAAGCCATCATCCTTGTTAACCTGACAAAAAAGCTCCGCCAGCTTCCCTAAACAATCGTAACTAACTCTATCTACGAGTGCTGGACTCATTTCAAGCAACCGGGCAGCAACAAAACTATCTTCCTGTGCTACCTCACTGCAAAGTCTGACTACACTCTCTAAAACCCCATACCCCACTCTATCTATTAATTCTGAAGTCTGTCCAAGCAATCTGACGGCAGTTCTACTACTATACCCCGCAACTTCACTGCCGAGATACGCTACCTTCTCTAACATATCAATACCGACCCGGTCTATGAGTTCCGGTGTCATATCAAGCAAAGCAGCAATAAATCTACGATCACTTGCAACCTGAGTACAAAGACAAGCGACCTTCTCTAAACCTTCATATCCTACCCTATCTATTAGTTCTGGACTTATTGCAAGAAGCTTAGCAGCAACAAAACCATCTTCCTGTGTAACCTGACTACTTAGCTCTGCCATCTTCACTAAACCTTCATAGCTCACTCTATTTATGAGTTCAGGACTCAACCCAAGCAACTTTATGGCAGTACCCTCGCTATACTTGGCGACCCGATTACACAGTTCATAAACATCCGTCACTAAATCTTTATCCCCATATTTTAGCAATCTATCAATGAGCTCAGGGCTCTCCTCAAGCAAAGTAACAGCAGTTCTTCCACTGAGCTGGCTACAAACACCTGCAATCTTTTCTAATCCGTCATATCCCACTCTATCGAGCACAGGATACGATGCACTAACTAATTTCTCCAGTACTTCTCCTGCGTAATATTTCTTAAGTAGTTTCCTTATCTTTCTCACTTCATGAGCTTTCTCGATAGATTTCTTTACCATTGTGCCACATTTAATTATATAAAAAAATAAGTTTTAAGTTTTAATTTTAAACATCTTGGAATCTTTTTTCATTATGGAGACTGAAGAATACAATACAAAAAGCCAAAAATGACACTTGAATATTTCGCCTGGTTCAAGAAATATTTACATTCCACGGAAGGCTTTGGCATAGACCGTGAAGTGCCAAGATGCATCTCTGCATGTCCAGCAGGTTGTGACGTTCAGGGGTATGTCAGGCTGATTGAAGAAGGGAAGCATGAGGAAGCGTATTCACTGATAAAAGAGAAAATACCTTTTCCTGCTTCTATTGGACGGATCTGTCACCATCCATGCGAAGATGTTTGTAAGCGGGTTTTTTTTGACGAGTCCATTGCTATCGCCACTTTAAAGCGATTCGTTGGCGATTGTGTATCAGTATCAGAAGCAGAAACGGAGATCGAAAAGGGAACCGAAAGAGATGCTTTAAAGATGCGTAGCACCAAAGCTAAGAAAGTAGCAGTTATTGGTGCGGGTCCAGCGGGACTGACGACGGCTTATCGACTGGCGAGAAGAGGATATGCGGTAAAGGTATTTGAAAAATTGCCTGTTGAAGGCGGTATGCTTTTCGCTGGTATCCCACCATATAGACTGCCAAAAGGAGTTTTAAAAAGAGAAATTGACGCTGTTAAGGGAGCGAACATAGAGATAGAGACGGAGGTAGAAATAAATAAGGAAAAATTTGAACAGATTCGGAGTGAATACGATGCGATATTTATTGCGATTGGTGCACACGTGAGCAGAAAACTCGGAGTGGAGGGAGAAGATTTGGATGGTGTCGTGCATGGTGTTGATTTCCTTCGTGATTTCAACCTTAATCTTGTGAATAATCGTGCTCGTGCTGCGAAAGGGGAAAAATTAGGAAAGAAAGTGGCGGTTGTGGGTGGTGGAAATGTAGCAATAGACGTTGCGAGATGTGCGATCAGATTGGGTTCCTACGTTACTGTCATTTATAGAAGGTCAAGAGAAGAGATGCCCGCGAGGGCAGAAGAAATAAAAGAGGCAGAAGAGGAAGGTGTGAAGTTCATGTTCTTAGCCAATCCAAAGCGGATTTTGGGCGCAGGTAAAGTAGAGAAAATAGAGCTTATCCAGATGGAGTTAGGACCACAAGATGAATCAGGGAGGAGGCGTCCAATCCCTATCAAGGGCTCGGAGTTCTTGTTAGATGTAGATTTGGTAATACCTGCAATAGGTCAGGCATCGGATTTGAGATTTCTTGAAGGCAGCAAAGTTGAAACATTAAGAGGCTTATCAATCAAAGCAGATGAGTTTTGTATCACCGCAGAAGAAGGGATATTTGCAGGTGGTGATTGTGTACGTGGTGCTGCATTTGCTGTTGATGCCGTTGCTGATGGTAACGAGGCTGCGGAATCCATTGACAGGTTCCTGAGGGGTATAGATTTAAAAGATGGTAGAACCAAGATAAAAACTCCAGAAGAACGACCTGAGGAGTTAGAATACATAAAGGAAGAGTTAGAGGAGGAAGAAGTTCGAGGGCTGATAAGCAAGAAAAGAAGAAAAGAGCCTACGATAATTGGGGTAGAAGAGAGGATAAAGAGTTTCGAAGAGATAAACCTCGGTTTTTCAGAAGATGCTGCGGTTGAGGAAGCGGAAAGATGTTTCAGGTGTAGAAGCTGCCTTTTGACGACGGTGCCAGCAGAGAATGAAGAGCGTGAAGAGATAGATGCTGGTGATTTTATAGATAGGTTAACCCACGTTACGGGCGTGAATAAATGTGCAGAATGCGGGATGTGTACCGCTTCATGTCCTGTAACGGCAATAAATCCAGGATTTTCACCAAGACGTCTCTCAGGCAAAGCATTGATGGACGACGCAGAAAAACTGGCTTTAAGTGAGGAAATCTGGTCTTGCACGACATGCGGCATATGCAATGTGATTTGTCCTCACGGAGTGGATTTTCTGCGTTTTATTCAGGGTGTAAGAAGCGTAGCGCGGAGTAAAAACCACGTACCACACTATTTTGAAGCAGGGCGATTGGCTACTGAGGAAATAGATGCTGATAGGCTGAGGTGGCTCAGAGGCGAGGAAAGCAATAAGGAACTGAGAGTTGCAGATAAAGGAGAGGTTTACTATTTCTCTGGTTGTCTCTCTTACCTTGATCGCGTGTATAAGGACCGGAAGAATTTGAAATTGCTTGAAATAGCAAGAAGTGCGGTGAAGATACTCAACTCCATTGGGATTGTGCCCGCAGTGAGCAAAGAAGAGAAATGCTGTGGTCATGATTTACTCTGGACAGGCGAGGAGAAGAAATTCGAAGCATTGATGCACAAGAATATAGAGGTGATAAGAAAAAGCGGAGCGAAAAAGGTTGTTTTTACCTGCGCAGAATGTCTCAGAACGTTTGATATAGACTACCGGCGATTTTCAGGTGATCCCGAGTTAGGATTCGAAGTCATGCATATCTCCGAATTCTTGAGATTAAGAGAAAAAGAATTGAAATTAGGTGACGGGAAGGAGCAGATTATTGCCTATCACGACCCATGCAGGTTAAGACATCTTGGTGTATATGAAGATCCGAGAGAGGTTTTAAAGATGATTCCCGGCATAAAAATAAAGGAGATGACACATAATAAGGAATATGCGTCATGTTGTGGCGTGAGTGCGTTGTTAACGTGTGGCACGGTGGCGAGAAAGATGCAAATTGAACGGCTGACTGAAGCTGTTCAGACCGGTGCATCCAAGCTGATTGTAGCATGTCCAAAATGCTGGATACATCTTGATTGCGCCTCTGCATCAAATCCAAAATTTGGAATAGGAAAAGATAAAATACAAATAGAGGATTTGACAATGACGATTGCTTCTCGGTTGGCTTCTAACTCTTGAACTCGCTCATCCCTACCTGAATCTCCTCATATACCGCCACTGCACAAACTTCTTCATCCGGTATGCAAAAGGTTTAAATATAATTCCACCATAATACATCACTGCTTTATTATCTCCGAGAGATATAAAAGCTCTTGGGTTCTGTATCGTGTTTTTTGGTCTGTATCTCCTTAATTTTTTCTCTTCTATCGTTCTGATTATATTCTCCGCAGCGGCTTTACCCTGCCGTTCTGCCTCCTCTACATTCTGACCAGCACGAACACCTTCAATTTCGAAATATACCGTATCTCCAACTGCAAATACGTTCAGTATGCCTTCCACACGAAGATATGGGTCCACTTTTAGCCACCCTCCCTCCTTCTGGAGGTCAAGTTTCTCCAGGAGGCTGTTTGGTTTTATCCCCGCTGTCCAGATAATAATATCGTATGG
>QMVO01000088.1 GCA_003661125.1 Methanosarcinales archaeon | reverse complement strand
ACTTTTAGGAAAACTGTCCGAAGCAGCGCGAATATCTGAAGAACGTTTGAATATAGCAAGAAAAACAGGTATTCTTCATGAGATAGCAGAAGCATTACAAGGCGTTGCATTGGTATATAGGGATATTGGTAAGTGGGAAGAATCGATTGCTTGTTGTAATGAGTATATTAAAATCTCTGATAAGTTAGGCTCGGTTCCAAAACACACTATCTACAATGATTTAGGGTTTATTTATAGAAGACAGGGTAAATTTGACGAAGCAATAAAAAATTTTCAAAAAGAAATTGAACTGAAAACAAAAATGGATGATAAAAACCGAAAGATGTGGCTTACTGAAATAGGAAAAGTTTATTATTATCAAGGCAAGCTGGGTCAAGCATTATCTCTTTATAAAGAGGCTTTCAAAGTGGCAAAAGGACGTCAAAAAGCAAGTATCTTATGGAAAATGGGAGAAGTATATGAGGCAAAGGGTTTATTAGATAGAGCATTGGAAATGTACAATGAAAGTTTGGAACTGGTAAAAGGACAAAGTGATATATTACGTATACCTGTTTTACTTGCTAAAATTGGAGGTGTTTATTTACTTCAGGGGAACTATGAACTTAGTAAAAAAACGCTTGAAGAAGCTCTTAGTAGACGTTGCGGGGAAAAACATGGGGAGGCAATTATTTATCATAATCTTTCAAGACTTTACCTTTCCAAAGGTGAACTTGATAAGGCGATGGAATATATTGATAAAGCCATTGATATTTTTGATAGGTTAAAAGCATTTCGTTCTGCTGGTGCTAAATTAACCAAAGCCCAGATATGCCTAAAGAAGGGAGATTATCAAAAAGCAAGAGAGTTTATACTCATTGCAAGGGGCAAGTTCACAGAGGTTGGGATACCTCAAGGAATTGCTGAAACCAAAATGCTCGAGGGTGAGTTGATACAGAATTATACCGAAAGAACAGCTTGATTTAATTAAACCCTACATCCAAAGACATGATAAATTATATGGTCTCATCCTTGGCGGGATATTAGCACAGGCTTCTTCGATTATTGATGGATGTGATGGAGAGGTAGCGAGGTTGAAGTTTTTAACTACCGATTATGGTGCTTTTGTTGACATTCTGGATAAAGCAGGCATGTATACCAGTTTCCCAGACCATTTCTGATATATGCGGTTGCTTTCCAACCTTGCCCTTCGTGTCACATACAAAATGATTGAAAAGATTCAACTAAAAGTTGTTAGGCGTGGGTGAAGAAGAGGATGATATGATGCGAAAGAAAGCATCTGCAAATTAATATACGAGGTGAGAAGATGGGAGAGAAGACAAAATAAGAGGAAAAGAGGGAGTTAAAATTCCCTCTACTCAGTTCCCGAAGTCTGCTCCACTTCCATTTCTGCACCTTTCACTTCTCCTGTTTCTGTGCCTGCACCTGCTGCTTCCGCTGCCACAGCAGCACCCGCAACCTCAACTGGCATCCCTATCTCTGTCACCCCAGTCAACGCCTCTATCTGCGCATATACCTGTCTGTCACGGTAATGCTTCATTGTCGCCGCTCCCGAAGGACATATTGCATTACAACCACCACAGCCTTTACAGACCGCTTCATTTACCGTCATCACATGTCTCACTTCGTCAAGTGCAAGCGCGCCAAACGGGCAAGCCTCCTCACAGCGCCCACAGCCTATACAAATTTCCTCGTTTATCTCGCATATCGCAGGCTCTATCTTCGCCTTGCTCTTAACTAAATAGACAAGAGACCCGGAAGCCGCTGCTTTCCCCTGTGCTATACTGTCCGTTATATCTTTTGGACTCGCACAGCATCCTGCAATGAATACCCCATCTGTTGCTGTATCAACAGGTCTGAGCTTTGGATGCGCTTCTAATAGGAACTGGTCTGGAGTTTTAGAGAGTTTCAGCATATCCACTATACTCTCCACGCCTTTATTGGGTTTCAATCCCACACCAAGCACCACAAGGTCCGCTTCCATCTCATACGGCTCGCCAATCAACGTATTCTCTCCCCTTATCACTACTCTATCACTGCCCGGTTTTTTGTATATCTCGCCCGGAAGTCCTCTCATGTAGAAAACACCTTCGGTTTTCACCTGTCCGTAAAACTCCTCAAAACCTTTTCCAAACGCTCTCACATCCTGGAAGCAAATCGTCACGTTTGCATCCGGCAATTGCTCCTTTACCAGATGTGCCTGCTTCGCCAGATACATGCAGCATACACGGCTACAATATTCATACCCCGTTTGCTTGTTCCTCGATCCAACGCAGGAGATGAAAACCACATCCTTCGGCTCCCTTCCGTTCACTATTATCTTTCCACCGGTGGGACCGCTTGGGGAAGACAGCCGCTCGAACTCCAATCCCGTAATTACATTTGGATACTCCCCATATTTGTATTCCGCCGATACACTGGGGTCTATAATATCATATCCGGTTGCCACTATAATTGTCCCTACGTTCAACTCCACTGTCTCCTCTTTTTGCTCAAAATCTATTGCTCCTGGACATGCCGCCATGCAAAGTGGAACTGCTTTACCTTCTTTAATGGTTTCGAGCGTTGCATCGCCACACTTACCCTCTTTTAGCAACAAGCAGTGGTCCTCGTCAATTACATAAACAGGAGGAACTGCAAACGGGAAAGGAAGGTAGATTGCGCTTCTCTTACTCAATCCTTCGTCGAATTCGTTCGGTATATCTTTCACCGGACATGCTTCTACACACAATTCACAATCCTTATCCTTGCATTTCTCCACATCTATGTATCTCGGCTTCCGCTTTACCTTCACCTCGTAATTCCCGATATACCCGCCTATCTCTTCAACCTCCGAATAAGTCATCAGATTTATGTTCGGATGCGCTCCTACGTCGATCATTCGCGGCGTCAGGATAGATGCAGAACGCTCAAGTGTTGGGAAAGTCCTGTTCAATTGAGCCACATGCCCGCCAATAGATGGACTTTTCTCCACCAGATGCACCTTGTATCCTGCATTCGCCACGTCCAATGCTGCGTACATCCCGGTTATGCCTCCTCCTATTACCAGCACTTCTGGAGTTACAGGCACTTCTTTCTCCTCTATTGATTCCAATAACGAACATCTCGCAACTGCACTCCTTATCAATTCCTTTGCCTTCTCCATCGCTGCTTCCGGATAATCCACATGCGGCCAACTGCAATGTTCGCGTATGTTCGCCATTTCATAGTAAAACGGATTCAGCCCAGAATCAGAACAGGTCTTTCTGAAAGTGGGCTCGTGCATACGAGGCGAACAGGAAGCCACTATCACGTGGTTTACCCTACCCTCTGCTATATCTTTTCTTATTAAATCTTGCCCCGGGTCCGAACACATAAAGATATAATGCCGTGCTACAGCAACGTTGGGTAATGTTGCCGCATAGTTCATAAGTTCCCTCACATCCAATACCATCTTTATATTTATCCCGCAGTGGCATACATAAATGCCAATCCTTGGTGCTTCCTTCGGTGCTCCTGCTGCCACACCTTCTACATATCCCTCCATTGGGACTTTTGTATAATCATATTCTTCCGCCATTTCTTTTCCACCTCCTTATTACGCTCCTATCTTACCTGCCATTTCTCTTAACGACTTGTGCCTTATGCACATTTCTTCTTCCATCTCCACGACTGAAGGTCTTATCCTCGCTTTACCCCTCGCTAAGAGAGAAAGGAGAGCAGCAGCCGCGGCTTTACCCTGCGCAACACTGTCTGGAATATCCTTTGGACCCTGCGCGCATCCAGTAACAAAAACACCCTCTACATCTGTATCAACTGGTCTGAGCTTTGGATGTGCCTCTTTCGCAAAGTTGTCCACCGTTAGAGACACTCCAAGCATTTCCAATAACTTTTCACTGCCTTCACTTGGTTTCAAGCCTACTCCAAGTACCACAAGGTCTGCTTCGAGCTCGTAAGGCTCGCCAAGCATTGTGTCTTCTCCCCTCACTATGACTCTATCACTGCCTGGATTTTTGTATATTTCAGATGCAAGTCCTCTTCGATAGTTGAGACCTTCGCCCTTCACACGGTCATAAAACTCCTCAAATCCTTTCCCAAACGCTCTTACATCTTGATAGCACACCGTTATATTACAATCCGGGACTTTCTCCTGGAGCAAATGCGCCTGCTTCGCTAAATACATACAGCATACACGAGAGCAGTATTCATACCCTGTTTGCTTGTTTCTCGAACCAACACAAGACAGGAAAACCACGTCTTTCGGCTCCTTATTCGTTCCGGGTACTATTATCTTACCAAACGTGGGACCACTCGCAGAGGAGTAACGTTCAAACTCCAATCCTGTAATTACATTTGGATACACACCATACTTGTATTCTGCCGACACTGTCGGGTCTATAATGTCATAACCGGTAGCAACTATAATCCCGCCAACATTCAACTCCACTACCTCATCCTGCATGTCGTGATTTATACAGTTTGGACCACAGGCTATAACACAGGGTGGAGCCTCATCTTTGGTTACCTCTTCACCCCTCTCTTTCTTTTTCCTTGCTTCTCTATTGCTTTCAAGCGTTGCTTTTCCACATTTTCCCTTTTTTATCATCAAACAACTCTCTGCATCAATGGTATAAGCAGCGGGAATCGCAAAAGGGAAAGGTCTATATATTGGTCCTCTTTTCATCAGTCCTAAATCAAATTCATTTGGAAACCTGTTCTTCAGTCTGCATGCTTCTTCACACATCATGCACCCGGTACATGTCGCCTCATCCACGTATTTCGCGTGTTTCAACACCTTCACTTTGAAATTGCCTACCGACCCCTCCACGCCTATTACCTCCGAAAGGCTCATCAGATTTATGTTCGGATTAACACCCACATCCACCAATCTCGGCGTTAATATACATGCGGAACAATCAAGCGTTGGAAAAGTCTTATCAAGCTGTGCCATGTGTCCACCGATAGAAGGTGTACGCTCCACCAAATGCACCTTGAAGCCCGCATCTGCTATGTCCAGTGCGGCATACATCCCCGCTATCCCTCCTCCTATCACTAACGCTTCTGGAACGACGTCCACCTCCTTCTCTTCTATCTTCTCTAAAAGTGATCTTTCAACCCTGTTCTTTATTGAGTCCATCATATCCCTTGTCGCTTCTTCCATGCTGATTCCCTTCCCTACTTCTACCTCGGCTTCAGTTTCTGTCGCCATACCTTTTTCACCACTTCTAAATATTCGTTATCCTTATATAAACTTTTTGCTTTTTTTCCCTTTACATCACGGTGCCAGCCTTCTCCTATCACGAGGGAAAAGCACCACTTCTCTTATATTGTCTATCTCCAGCATACTCATCAGCAGCCTTTCTACGCCAAGCCCCCAACCCGCATGCGGCGGCATTCCGTACTTAAAAGCATCGAGATAAAACTCGAAACTATCAGGGTTCAGCCCTTTCGATTCTATGTTCCGCTTTAACAACTCGTATGAATGCACACGCTGCGAGCCTGATGCGAGTTCTAATTTTGGATGCATCAGGTCAAACGCATTGCAAATGTCTTCTCTCTTTCCCTCGACCTCAACATCAATCGGCTGTGCATAAAAGGGTTTTATCGCACATGGCCAATCAGTGATGAAATAAAGCTCGCCTATTAGCTCTCCCAGCGTATGCTCAGCTGAAGTACTGAGGTCTTCACCCCATTCAATCTCCTCACCCGTTTCAGAGAGCAGTGCTATTGCTTCGTCATAAGTTATACGTCTGAACGGTATTTTTGGGACTTCTAAGTTCAAATTCAGCTTGGATAAGCCCGGATATCTTTCTATCTCTGAATATACACACGCAATAAGCTCCTCTAATATCGCCATTACCTCCTTGGCAGATACAAACGCAACTTCTATATCCACCGAGGTCGCTTCGTTTAGATGTTTCGTGGTGTCATGCTCTTCAGCCCTGAATATCGGCGCTATTTCATACACGCGGTCAAAGCCAGAAGCCATGAGCATTTGTTTGTAAAGCTGTGGGCTCTGGTTTAAGAACGCTTCTCGCTCAAAATAAGAAATGGGAAATAGGGCAGTGCCACCCTCGGTTGCTGCACTTACTATTTTTGGCGTGTTTGTTTCTATAAACCCTTGTCCGTCAAGGAAATCCCTTATCACTTTAAGAACTCGACTGCGGATTATAAATATGTGCTTTGTTCTCTCGGTTCTCAAGTCCATGAATCTCGCATCTAACCTCGTATCTAACTCCGCACCAACTTTCCCTGTGATATCCAGGGGTAAAATCTGAGAAGCCTCGTTCAGCACTTCCATTCGCTCGGGTATTATTTCATATCCATTCGGCGCCTTTCTCTCTCTCTTTACTTTCCCCTCTATTGCTACTACCGATTCACGAGGAACTTTTTTCACTCGTTCAAACAGCCCCTTTTCTACTTCGCCTTTGTGTAGTGTAACCTGAGCAAAACCGCTAAAGTCACGCACAATAAGGAAAAAGACTCCACCTAAATGCCTCTTCTCATGCACCCAGCCCGCTATGCTTACCCTTTTTCCATGATCGGCTGCGGTTATTTCTGTTGAATATTCCCGGTTGTGTATCAGTAACGACATGTTCTCTACTTTACCTATAACTTTTGCAGAAATAATAATAGGTAACTACCATGTGATAATAATAGCTATGCAACGATTCTGAATATTGGTTCATATTCGTAGATTGGGCTTTCA
The DNA here is from genome assembly GCA_003661125.1 of Methanosarcinales archaeon. Lineage (GTDB taxonomy): Archaea > Halobacteriota > Syntropharchaeia > Alkanophagales > Methanospirareceae > QMVO01. The sequence goes on along the minus strand of QMVO01000088.1, from coordinate 283 downwards.
GCAGTTCTGCTAACTTCCACTGTTTCCCCTTTTTTCGCGGGCGACCCCTACCTGAGTATTCTGGTGCGTCATCCCAGCCAACGGTATTCTTACGAAGGCGCAAAATCACTGCGATTCCCTTCTCCATCAGCAGCTTAATGAAGCTGGCGGTAGCAAAATAGGTGGGGTGCGCCCCTAAAAGTAGACACTAAGTTAAGAAATAAGAAAAAATGAAAAAGGGGTGCAAGATGAAAAGAAGGAGGAAATACACACGGGATTTCAAAATTGGTGTAATTAGAGAGGT
>QMVO01000087.1 GCA_003661125.1 Methanosarcinales archaeon | reverse complement strand
GCTTCTATGTTCTTTAAAATGTGCGGATATATGTCCGGCATTCCTACTTTTCCCAGACCCGCTTTTTTTATTATTCCTATCCCTTTGCCTGCTCTTATGGAGAATACGGGAAAGCGTCTTGCCTTTGCACAGATAAGCATTCCATTGAATGTGTCACCTTTGTAATCGCCGGAATCTACACGAACACATGCAACGCAATTGGCTTCATCCGTACTTTCTACTTCCATTTCTGCTTTTACATTAATTGGCGTTGTAATTTCTATTTTTTTTACTTCTTTCCCTACAAGCAGAAGTGCAGCAGCCTTTGAAGCCGCAGCGGCGCATGTCCCTGTTGTATAACCCCGCTTGAGGATTTTTCCATCTTCGAGCAGGACCACTTTTCCTCTTTTTATCTGCTCTCTCAGTGCATTATAACTGAGACCGTTTATCTTCACCGCGGTTTTTATGAGTTCTTCATGATATTCCTTTCCAGATACAGGGTCAATCATTTTTCCTGTTCCATCTCATACCAGCATTTCCTGATCTATATGCTATCACGAAGTGCTTATCTTATGATATGAAGGTTACAGAAATCCCGCACCGGGCAATCCCCGCATCTCTTCCGCTTACAATATTTTATACCGAGCTTGACGAGTGCGGTCTCAACCCGTGAAAGTTTTTCACCCTCGAATTCTTGCAGATTTATGTCCAGATTCTCTGCTACGCTTTTTGCTTTGTCCGAAATCTCCGGGCTTATTTGCCACACCCCTCGCAATTCTCTCAGGAATATCTGCGTCGTCACTGCACCAATTCCTTTAAATTCTTGCAACCTTCTCTCCAAATCCTTTGTATCCAAGGATTGATTGTAAAGGTTCTCCAATGAGCCATATTTTTCTTTTAGTCGCCCTGCTATATCAAGCAGCTTTGTCGCCGTGGAAAAGTCGTATCGCACATATCCACCTTCATCTAAAATCCTTACTAATTCGTCCCAGCCCGCAGCGATGATCTTCTCCGCGCTGTCAACATCATACCGTTCAAATGTTTTATAGGTCTTCGACGCGATTTTCTCGCTTATTCTCGCACCGAACAGGATAGAAGCTAAAAACCACTTGAACCTGCCTGACGGCACCTTCAGGTCTATTCTTAGGTCTTCAGCATATAAAGGAAAGTTACCGAGAAGCACTTCGATTTTGTCCATAGTTATTCATATCTTTTTTAGTTATGTTATATTAGGCGAAAGTCAAGATTATATAATATCATGAAAAGAATATACGGTATTATCGGCGACCCGGTAGCACACAGTCTTTCTCCTGTTATGCATAACGCTGCTTTTGAGAAACTCGGACTGGATGCCCTCTATCTTGCATTTAGAGTTTCAAAAGGCGAACTTAAAGATGCGATACGAGGTGCAAAAAGTCTAGGGATCGCAGGTCTCAACGTTACCATCCCACTGAAAGAAAAAGCGCTATTTTTCGTGAATGCAGAAGAAGAGGCGAAGAAAATAGGTGCCATAAATACCATTGACTTCGGCAGCGGTACGCCTGTCGGCTATAATACCGATGGGATAGGATCTATGCAGGCGTTGAAAGAGGTGGTGGATGAAATAAAAGGCAAAAAGGTGTTAATTCTCGGTGCAGGCGGTGCTGCAAGAGCTATTTCATTTTATCTCGATGCCGAAGGCGCAAAAGTGACAATCGCAAACCGCACGAAGGAAAGAGCGGCTCAGTTGACTTCTATTCTCCATAATGCAAAATCTATTGGTTTAGGCGCCGAACTTACAAAACAGCTCAAAGATATGGATATTTTGATTAATGCTACTTCTGTCGGTATGCATCCGAACGAGGATGCCACATTAGTGCGTGCAGACTTGATGCATCCCGACCTCGTGGTGTTTGATATCGTGTATAATCCAATGGAGACGAAATTACTGAAAGAGGCAAAAAAGGCAGGCGTAAAAAAAGTAGTGGATGGTGTGAAGATGCTGGTATATCAAGGAGCGGCTTCATTCAAGATATGGACAAAAAAGGAGCCACCAATAGCCGAGATGGAAAAGGCGGTTAGGGATGTTTTGAATTCAATTCCAAAAAGAAAAGTTCTTTAGTAGGGGTTTATGCGTGAACTCCTTCGCATTCGGGCCTATATACGGCGCCACTGCATGCCCCTTACCCACTAACAGATACTTATAGATAACTAACCCCTCCAATCCCACAGGACCTCTTGCATGCACCTTATAGGTGCTTATACCCACTTCAGCACCTTTGCCATACCTGAACCCGTCACTGAACCGTGTGGAAGCGTTATGCATTACCGAGGACGAATCAACAAACTGCATGAACTTGAGTGCTGTTTTTTTATTCTCCGTTACGATTGCATCGGTATGTCCTGACCCATAGTGATTAATGTGTTCGATAGCTTCATCCACGCCATCAACTACCTTGATAGAAATAATCAAATCATTATACTCGGTATGCCAGTCTGTTTCTGATGCAGGCTTTATTTGTTCCACCTTATTAAAGTTAGCTAAAAAATCCAGTGTTTTTGAGCAGCCCCTGACCTCAACCCCCGCTTTGAGATACTGTTCAACCATCCGGGGTAAAAATTCGCTTGCAATTACGTTATCCACAAGTAAAGTCTCCGCGGCATTGCACACCGCAGGGTATTGTACCTTCGCATCGTAGCATATATCCACAGCCATACCCAGGTCGGCATCCCGATCAATATAAACGTGACATACACCCTCAGAATGCCCAAGTACCATTATACTGGTGTTTTCCTGGATATACCGCACGAATTCTTCGCTGCCACGGGGCACTAAAAGGTCTATATATTCATTCAACTTTAACATCTCACTTACATCCTCTCGAGTTTCCAGTAATTGAATCCAGCCCGAGGGCATTCCTGTCGATACCGATGCTTCTTTTACTACATCAAAAAGAACTTCATTTGAATTACGTGCTTCAGAGCCTCCTTTCAGCATTACTGCATTCCCGGTTTTTAGACAGAGCGATGAAATCTGAACCAGCACATCTGGTCTAGATTCGAATATCGCACCGATTACACCAATGGGACAAGAGACCTGAAAAAGCTCTAAGTCTTTATCTAATTCGATTGCAGACAGTGTTTTACCAACCGGGTCTTCTAATTTCGCTACATCTCTTACACTTTTTATTATCTCTTCTATTTTAGAATCGTCCAATTTTAACCGATCGAGAAGCGATTTTGATAATTTTCCTTCCTCTGTTAAGCTCGTAGCGGCTTCGACATCCTTTTTATTAGCCGCGAGTATTCGTTCCCGGTTCTTATCAATCGAATCTGCGATTCTGAGCAAGGCTTTGTTCTTCTCACCGGCAGTAGCGTTAGCCAATTTAAGCGCTGCACTTTTCGCTGTCTTCGCCTTTTCCACCACGCTTGCGCTTACATCTATACCTGTGCCAATATCATATGCCATCTTTTTCATCCTCCAGATACAATTCGGATAATCATTATATCTATTTCTCCTTTATTTTTATTAATCGCCACTGTTTTATCCTCTGGTACGGGCTTACCCTCACGAAGCACAAGTACCTCAACAGGGTTTATATTCAGCTTCTCTAATACGTTCTCGTATGTATCATCTTGCAAGACTTCTATCCTCTTCTCCTCTTCTTTTCCTCCAACAATTCTCACCTTGGCTTCCATAAAACTTTCATGGAAAGAAAAGCTCTACAAAAATATAAATAAATGTCTTGCCAGCTTTTCAAACCCTCCGGTATTTGAACCTCGCGAGTAAGGAGAGCGACTTTATCCACTCGCCTTTCGCTTCTCGCGTCGTGCCCACAACCAATCTTATCTCATGTTTTGTGCGCTCTATTACGCCGCGAGCTTCTATCAATTCACCTTCTAACGCCTGCCCGGCATAAGTATGAGTGAACGAAAGAATTTTATTTATTTCTGGGTGTTCAATTTGATATAGCGCAGGACTGTCAAAGGAGAAAGAGGTTTCCTTTACTTCTGCTGTTATCTTAGCATAACCAACTCTTTCTCCCTTTTCATAGTTCCTACTATCCAATCTCTTTATTTCTTCTTGGTCACGCACGTATAAAATATCGAAATATGAGTTGCCGATTGCACCTCTATTCTTCTTCCTCCTTTCGTGTGCGATAAAATCATCAAAACTCAGCTCGGGGTTCCTTTTTTTATAAATCTGCTTCCACACCTTTTCTTTTATATCCTGGATAGCACCTTCCTCTCTCGCCTTTTCTATAACCTCTCTCGCCAGATTGAAATTTTCCAGTCCATAAACGACAAAATCGAGGTCGGATTTCTCGCTATTAAGACCACATAAAAAGGAGCCCGTGATGCCTATTTTCCTCTTTGGAATATGCTTTCCAAGAAGCTCATAAATGGTTTTGACGTGCTTTTCACCCCTGGCAATTCGCGGTAGCCAATCCTCAGGTTGCAGAATTTCCTTTATATCCCCTTTTGGGATCACATGCACGCCGCCTTTTACATATTCTGGACGATGTTTTCTCAGGAATTCAAAAGATTCTTGAAAGTCTAACTTCCTGTATCTCCCTCTCTCCGAGACCCTGTCTCCTCTTTCGTCTGGAATATATCGCAAGAGGCATTTTAGATTCTCTTCTCCCCTGTCATAACTGACAACGGAAAAAATCCAATCTTGCGTGGTTATCACAAAATCCCTTATCCTTGCTTTCATATCATAATATTATTTGTATTTGTATAGCTTACCTCAAACAAAGTTCATTGGTGAGCAATTCTTTGAGTTCATCGTAGACATCTTTTCCCTGTAATCGCCACGTAGCGAAGACTGAAGCGATATACTGGTAATATTCAGCCCCATTCTCGGATCTGAAAGTACCTATGATTTTTCGCATAAGCACATGCACCCTAATAACCTGCTCGCTGAGATTGTTCGTTGGCCCCATTCCTGGATAAAGGAGGCATGTATACCAGTCTCCCAAGCCCTTCTTTGAACTTACCTAATTGCTCCACCAAGTCTGCCATTTCCCTATCCCCAATTTTTTCTTCTGCTTCCGCTCTTCCATGAAAGCTGGCGGGTCTTTTCCGTCCTTCAATGCCTTGAATTTTGCATGTATGGCTCAGACATCCAGAGGTTTCAAAAAAGATGTAACAGAGAAGAGCGCAAAGTGGAAATTTCCTCGTAAAGGGTATTAGAGAAGTATAAAATGATGACGCCGAGAAAATTCAAGCGAGCTTGTTAAAAGTGGTGTTCTCGAAGTGCTTGTGAAATGAAGTTTTCATATTTTAAGAATTTTGATAAGGTCTTTTCTAACATCTTCATTGCCTATTATATCCTCAATTGTGAAAAAGTAGTCAATAATGCTCTTGCTCTTCTCAATTTCTTCTTTGGCTTTGGATGTTAAAGAAACTCCTTGCATAATCAATACCGTTATTGATTCTGAGTTCTCTTGCTTAGCACGCCTTAAGCTTTTTAAAGCCGCTCCAAATCTTTCAAGCACACCAGCAGGTCAATACCACCTTTTATTTCTACGGCTATTTGGATAAGGTTGTTTTTATAAACGCCTATGTCCTAATATAAATTGCCTTCCGTCTTTCAAATTTAGAGTTACACCTTTTCCATGAGATACTTCTTCAAGTACCAAGCCCTTCTCTCGGATTCTCCTTTCAATTAAATCCTTGATAACCACTTCAGCCCTGTCGCCCTTTGTATTTTGCCATGAACCTTGAGCTTGCGAGCCAGCAGCCATCCCTCGCCACAAATCGAACTCTCTGTCATCTATCTTCTCATCGTGTTCAATCAGAATACTGACAATTTTATTCACATGTTTTGAGATATGCAAAGCAATTTCATCATTAAGCTGACCTTTTCCTCCTTCATATCTGTTTATGCTCAAGCCTACTCTGCTCATTGATTTTTGTGAGACCATAGCGAGCATTCTGTAATAGCCAATCCGTTTTGGATTTTGTATAAGAACCTTAGGGTGAGCAAACACTCTTACGGGTTTAATTCCTCTGTGAATCACTCTCTTCCAAGCTCTGTTGGTAATCCCTAAATCTTTTCTATTCCACTCAAGGCTAAAATAAGCTATGGGTAATTTATCAATTCCCACTGAGGGAATACCGCAAATCATAGACGTGAACAGCGTTGTTCCTAATCCAGAAAAGGGGTCAAACACATAATCATCAGAATCTGCTTCAAACCTTCTCAGAAAATCCATTACAAAATCGAATGCAAAGGCTTCTTTATATCTATAAATTCTCAGGAAGGGGACGTTTTTATTACCTACGTATGAAACTATGTAACCTAATTTTAACTCTTCGTGTATGAGATTTTCAAATTTATCTTCTATTTCTTGTCGTTTTGAGTCAGGGGGGTAAAGACTTTTCACCGCCGTTACCTCCTCAGCGAACAATGTCTGTTGATGGTTATTGCCTGTTAGTTCATTCTGCATTGCGATTTTTCTCAGGTTCATGTCCTCCTGTCCTATCTTTTATGCCTCACGTGCCGAAAATAAGTCATCGTGTTTTCACCTCAATGTTTCCCCCTTTATTCTTCAATTTCGTGGTACTCCTCTGCTTTAAGATTTAGTTCTCTACAAGGGCAGGAAATATGTTCGTATCCATCCACTTTTTCATACCTTATGAATTTATGGCAGTTGTCACATTCAATTTTGCTTTCTATATTCTTCCAGTTTTGAACAATATCTCTAATTTCTGGAGAGCTGTACTCTGTTTCAGGCTCTTTCCAATGAGCACAGAAATTCCTGAATCCTGTATCACTTTCAAAATCTAAGATCAATTTTACAATTGAATGGTTTGCTTTTAGCTTCTTCTTCATTCTCTCCTTAAATGCTTGAAAGAGTTCAAAAAGCGTATCACTGAAGACTCTAAATTTTCACACAATTCTTGAAGTACCCATTCTAAAAATTCCCAAATGGGATAAAGGTATATTTCCTCCATATTTTCATATTTTGTATGCACACATAAATTACTTTGCATTACCATCACCCCCATTGAACTCTGAATAGATGTTGAGATATTCCT
>QMVO01000086.1 GCA_003661125.1 Methanosarcinales archaeon | reverse complement strand
ATATATAGGCTACAAGTATATAAAGCTTTTAGCTGGTTATGGATGAGTAATGCCCCTTAGATTGCGATATGACGTAAATTCATATTAGCGTAGCCTATAAAACTCGTAATGTTAGGTTATAACATCACATGTTTTTTATCATTTTCCCTTCCTCTATTTTTTATTTTATCTTTTAATTAATCAATTTCATAGTATTTAGCATGGTAGGAACAGTTGCAGAAAAGATAATTAACGAGCATATTGTAGAAGGCAAATCGGCTCCGGGGGAAGAGGTTGCTTTGAAGATTGACCAGACGCTTACCCAGGATGCAACGGGTACAATGGCTTATTTGCAGTTCGAAACCATGCACATACCCAGGGTAAAAACAGAATTGAGCGTTAGTTATGTTGATCACAACACACTGCAAACAGACTTCAAAAACGCTGATGATCACCGATACCTCCAATCCATAGCCCGGAGATACGGCTTGTATTTCTCGCGTCCCGGTAATGGTATCTGTCACCAACTTCACCTGGAAAGATTTGCTCGTCCTGGAAAGACTCTGATTGGTTCAGACAGTCATACACCTACTGCGGGTGGTATGGGTTCGTTTGCCTTGGGTGCTGGTGGTCTGGATGTAGCTGTTACCATGGCAGGTATCCCATACAGACTAAAGTATCCACGGATTATGGGTATAAAACTCACCGGAAAACTTCCTGATTGGGTCTCAGCCAAGGATATCATACTTGAGGTCCTGCGCAGGATAGATGTTAAAGGCGGTACGGGAAAAGTGCTGGAGTACTTCGGTCCCGGGGTGAAGACGCTTAGCGTACCAGAGCGAGCAACAATAGCCAATATGGGCACTGAAACCGGCGCAACCACGAGCATATTTCCAAGTGACGACGTAACAAGGGCTTTCTTGGAGGCGCAGGGACGTGGAGACCAGTGGATTCATCTCGAAGCAGATGCAGAATACGACGAAATCATGGAGATAAATATGAGCGAATTAGAGCCGTTGGTTGCTCTTCCACACAGTCCTGGAAATGTCAAACCGGTGAGTGAGATTACAGGGATGGAAGTGCAGCAAGTGGCGATTGGCTCTTGTACCAATTCTTCCTTACGCGATCTTAAAATAGTAGCAAACATCCTGAAAGGACATACCATTGCCGAAAACGTACATCTCATTATAAATCCAGGTTCGAGGCAGGTGGTAGAACATCTCATCGAGAGTGGTGAGATGCGGTACCTTGTTGCTGCGGGTGCGCGGATACTTGAAAATACCTGTGGTCCGTGCATAGGTATGGGTGCTGCTCCTCCCACTTCTGGCATCTCCATACGAACATTTAACAGGAACTTTGAGGGGAGAAGTGGAACGAAGGATGCGCAGATATATCTTGTGAGTCCTGAAGTTGCCGCAGCGACTGCAATTAAGGGCGTTCTCACAGATCCAAGGGAGTTTGGTGCTTATCCGCAGATAGAGATGCCTAAGCGGTTTATAATCAATGACAACATGTTCATACGTCCACTTCCAATAGAGGAGTCTGCCGCAGTGGAGATAATAAGAGGACCAAACATCAAGCCACTGCCTGATTTCCATCGGCTACCTGATAGGTTGAGAGGAGAAGTGCTCATTAAGGTGGGGGATAACATCACCACGGACTTCATCATGCCTGCTGGCGCGAAAATCCTTCCGGTGAGGAGCAACATACCGGAGATATCAAAGCATGTTTTTGAGCTGGTTGACCCTGGTTTTTCTTCAAGGGCTTTGGATAAAAACGGAGGCTTCATAATAGGCGGTGAGAACTATGGTCAGGGATCGAGCAGAGAGCATGCCGCTCTTGCACCCAAGTACCTAGGGATTAAGGCGGTAATTGTGAAGTCTTTCGCTCGCATCCATCTCGCGAACCTGGTAAACTTTGGAATTGTGCCTCTGACATTTAAGGATCCTGCGGACTACGATTCCATAGAAATGGGCGATAATTTAGAAGTTGCCGTGGGTGATTTGTCGCATGAACTCACACTCAGGAATCTGACAAAAGATACTGAAATCGAACTTACACACAGCCTTTCACAACTTGATGTCGAGATATTGAAAGCCGGGGGTAAACTGCCTTGGGTAAAGGCAAAGAGTTTAGCTAATGAGCGCGGAACCGCTAATACATAAACTAAACCGCTAATTCCGCGTTCTTTGCTGTAACAAAAATGTGACAAAAACATGAATGAGAACGAATACATAAGGCATTTCACTGAACTCGTGTATCTGGAGCGAGAGGAACAGATGAGGCTGCATGAAGAGGAGATGAGGAGATTGAGCGGCAGGGAGAGGGAGGAGAAAGGGAGAGCTCTCTTGCGGATGAAAGGAAAATCCCAAGGCTTGGGATTGGGCGGTAAGCACTTAGTGAGGTTTAGAAAGCAGAACTCTGCTATTACGCTGCCAGAGAGTGAGATAGAAGTTGGAGACCTCGTTTTGGTGAGTAAACCCGGCACAAACCCGTGGGATGAGGTCAACACTACGGGGACAGTCGCGGAGAAGACCTCCTATTCCATCACGGTTGCCTTTGATGAAGTACCACCGGGATTTGTGTTCCGAAAAGACCTTAGAATTGACCTTTTTGTAAATGACATTACCTTTCAACGGATGATTGAGGCATTAAAGAAATTTAAAAGAATGCCAAGGTGGCGAAAGGATAAACTGCTTGGTAATGCGGCACCTGATTTTGAGAAGATAGGAGAAATAGAATTTTTAAATGCGGAATTGAACGATAGCCAGCGAGAAGCGGTTTTGAGGAGTTTAGCAGCACGTGATTTCTTTCTCATTCATGGACCGCCGGGAACCGGAAAGACGATAACATGTGTGGAGGTTATCGCACAACTTGTTAAGCGTGGACGTGAGGGTGAGAAAAGCTATAAGATTTTGGCTGCGGCAGACTCTAACGTGGCAGTGGATAACCTGGTTGAGCGATTGGATAAGATAGGTGTGAACGCAGTTAGAATAGGTCATCCTGCACGTGTAATTCCTTCTTTAAGGCGGAGAAGCCTTGATTATTTGATTCAGGCAGAGCCGGAATACCTAAAGGCGCAGAAGCTTAGAGAGAAAGCTTATGAGATAAAAGAACGCATGAAAGGATTTGTTACGCCGGAGATGCGATGGAGACGGGGGTTAAGTGACGACGCAATAATGAAACTTGCAAGTGAAGGAAAAACAACAAGAGGCATACCCAAGCATAAAATAGCGTGGATGCGAAAATGGCTTGATTTGAAGCGTGGAATAGATAAACTCTTCGGTGAGGCGAGGGAACTGGAGGAGAGAGCGGTAAAAAGGATTATCCAGGAGGCGGAGGTAATTTGCGCTACGAACAGCACGGTGGGTTCTGAGATACTCAAAGGTACAAAATTCGATTTTGCTGTTATTGATGAAGCAACGCAGTCCACCGAACCTTCAACTTTAATACCGGTGCTCAATACACAAAGGTTTATTATGGCTGGGGACCACAAACAGCTCCCACCTACCATTTTGAATGAGGATGCAGCAAGGGGAAACCTGAGCAAGAGCTTGTTTGAACGACTTTTAGAGCTGCACGGCGATAAAATACGAGTTATGCTTGCGGTGCAGTATAGAATGAACGAAGAGATCGCGGAATTTCCGAATAAGGAGTTTTATGGCGGTAAGCTGACGGCAGATGAAAGTGTGAAGGAACATAATCTTTTGGATTTATTGCCGGAATCGAAATTTGCGGATGAAGATGTCAAGCCACTTCTGTTTATTGATACAAGGGGTAGCGAGATGTTCAAGGAGCGGACAAGAAGAGGGTCTACCTCTAAGGAGAACGCAGGAGAAGCGAAATTAGTCGAGAAAATCGTAGTAAGGTTGTTAAGCCTGGGTGTAAAGCCAGAGGATATCGCGATTATATCGCCATATGAAGACCAGGTTGCGCTCATTAGAAAAGAGCTTAGGGTAGAAGGGCTGGAGATAAAGACGGTGGATGGGTTTCAGGGCAGGGAGAAAGAGGTTGTTATTGTGTCCTTTGTGAGGAGTAATAAATCAGGGGATATAGGATTTCTTCGCGATTTGAGAAGGCTTAACGTGTCTATAACGAGAGCGAAGAGGAAGTTGGTTTTAATTGGGGATTCCAATACGCTGCAAAGCGAGGGTTGTTATAAAAGGCTTGTTGCGTTGGCGAAAGAGAGAGGCGGGTATAAAAGGGTTGGAGGGTGGTTAATTGAGTGACCCAATGAAACTCAGAATAGGAATAACCGGCAAACCGAGGATAGGAAAGTCAACGATTATAAAAGCAGTGATAAAGAGATTGAAAGCTGATGGCATAGCTCTGGGAGGCATGCTTACTTCCGATATTTGGGAAAGAGGAGTAAGGGTAGGCTTCTCTCTGGAAGATATAAATACCGGAGAAAAGGGTATTTTAGCACATGTGCATCTCCGCCAGAGAGGATCGAAGGTAAAAGTGGGGAAATATACCGTAAATCTCATTGATTTGGATTCCATTGGTGCAAACGCGATAAAAAATGCGCTGACACAACCAGACCCAATTATAATTGTCGTGGACGAAATAGGACCAATGGAATTGAAGTCAACGCGATTTATAGATGCTGTGGAAGAAGCAATAAAAAGTAAAAAGTCTATGCTCGTCTCTGTTCATCTGAAATCGAAGCATGAATTGGTGGAGCGCGTAAAAAAGGAGTTCGTGATGTTTGAGGTTACGCAAGAGAACAGGGACAAAATGGTAGATAGCATTATTCAGCAGTTATATCTGCTCTAAACCGCTTTCATGTATTCTCTCAGCACGACCGTAGCATACGACCCTTTTGGCAAGAAGAACTTTAATTTTACTTTGTTTCGACCGGGATTCACATCATCATCACTGACTCCTTCGTCGCTTAACTTCACCTGCACTGGCGCTAATACCGGTCTTCTTGTTCCTTTAGAACTTATTTCAGGAATCTTTTCGATGTAAAAATCTTTCAATTCAACGCCTTCGTCCTCCAGAACTTTCCTCTCTATCTCTCCTTCCACATTTTCTGCAAATTCGGTTTCATAGCCAAAGAGTGGAGCAGTGACAAAAGCCCTACCACGCTTTATCAACCTGTTTATCCCTTCTATTTTGTCCTCTGTGATTCTCTCCATTCTATCCTTGTGTATATCAGCAAGTCCAAATTCGTTGCGAAAACAGACCACATCGCCTACCAACGCCTCGTTGAGTGGCAAGTTTTGCTTCAAACGATGACTTAAAACAAGGTTGAAGAGATAAGATTGATAGGCATGAACGAAAAGTTTCTGCAAGTTCTTTGGAAGCACGGAAAAGGCAGAGAGAAAATCTGCTTCGTTACTTCCTCTTACTCCTTTTACCAGTTCATTTAACATTGCCTTTTCGTATCGCAAGAACGAGGGCATTTTTTTCAAACTCTCTTTCAGCTCTTTCAGTTCTCCTTCCTTGCACAGCAGCCTTGCTTGTTTCGCCTCCTCACTTTCGTCAGCAAAAATATCTGCGATATAAGACATCACTGCTTCTTTTATTTCACCTTTTATCAGGTGTTTTCCTACCACGTGCGTTATCGGGCGGCGAATGCCAAAACGCTGAACACCGAAGAAATTGGGTACACCACCAGCATTTTCTATTTCGGTGGTTATCGCCTCAATATTTTGCTTTATCTTAGTTTTCCTTCCTTCTATGTTTCTTATAACAATCTCGAATTCGTTTCCATAAAGGTCACCTAAGGAAATGGCTTTATTCGACCTTCCTATTAGCTTTAACGAGACGTCGGTAATTCTTACCCGTTCCAGCTCTTCTTCATCCACATCCCAGATGCTTATCTTCTGCGTGGTCCGTGCGGATTTGTCTTTCGTGCCTGCGAATCCGATTCTATTTTTGCTAACTCTCAGGCGTCGAGAGATTTCCCTTATCAAGTTGTGTGTGTCCCAGTTTTCCTTCGTCAACTCGACAATCAGGTATTTTCCTTCTATGCCTTCTTCTCTATTGGTAATTTCCCGAACGGAGAAGTCGGTGGGCTTTGTTTTTATAACACCGCCTATTCCGTCGGTTTTCGTAAAGTAGAACCATATTCCTATTTGTTTTTCAAACTCCGAGGTTTGTTTTAGTTTCATTTCCGCTCTTTAAGAACTAGAACACGATGGAACAACATGCACACCAACAATCATCGGGTATGCACCATATTCCAGCCTATCAATGCCGTAATCAGTATAAGTAAGACCGATAGCGAGATAAGCATCATTTTTCCTCAAATACCTGAGCATTCTCAGCCCATAGGTCCAACGATGCTCCTTTTTCAATTCATTCCAGGTTTTGTAGAACGCATTGCATCTGCATGACCACCTTCGGTATATCCTGCCTGAGGAATCTTTGAAGTTAAAACGAATGTATACCTCATGACTCTTCCCCTCCTTTTTCTTTGTTGCTTTCTCTTCATACACATGCAAAACACGTGGTTTTATCAATCCCAAGCTCCTGCCACTTTTAAACACCGCATCCACCGAGGAGTCAAGATTTCTTTCTAAGAATTCCCTTTTCTCCTCTTCGTTCAGTTCTCTTTCCACGCCTTTGCAGTAAACAAAGAATCTATCTTCTTTCCTTGGACGCCTACCTCTCCACGTATCAACATATATTTTTGAGATGCAAAGGTGTTTGAAATTTTCTCCATTAGAAGTGAGGACATCTGATTCATAAACACCTTGCGGTCTTATCCAGTCACCGTTCTCGTCTATGCCCGCGATGCAGACCTGCCCGTGCTCAGGTCTTGCAACTGCCAATATGGTAAGGTTCTGCGAGGCGGCATGACGTAACGGAGCAAAATCAGCAGATATTTTGGTTATTCGTGCGTATTTTCCGACATTGGCTCTTCTCTCACTTCCACTCCAGTTCTCTATTCTCAGTACATCACCTGCTTTTATCTCGCCGCGAGAAACCAGTTCTGCCTGTTCATCCCAAAAGGATACGCGCTTGTAGCTAAATTCATCTGCGATTATAAGGTCAACGACTTTTTTGTTTCCCTCGGAGACTTTCACTGCTTTAAGAGGTAGGATTCGAAGTACTTTCCCGATTATGTTTACCATTACTTATTTT
>QMVO01000085.1 GCA_003661125.1 Methanosarcinales archaeon | reverse complement strand
TCACCCCTCTCTTCACTATGCCTTCGTAATTTTCCCTTTCGTTGGGCATTTTGGTCACCTCGTCGAAAATAACTATGCATTCATCCCTTTCTAACCTTATGCCCAAATGGGAAGTTAGTAAATAGCTAAAAATCTGTCATCTTTTCACAGGTCTTCATTGCTTCGCCTTTTCCTAAAATCTTATTCCTCTCTTTTATCGCTTTGGATTTTTCGATTTTTCTTTATATCACCTTCACCGCATGTCCCATGCTTGTTTTCATATAAATAGAAGCTATATTTTGCCAGCCACGCTCCAAACGTGTTTCTATTGCTTTTATCACCGCTACGGCATTCTCTGCTATGTCTTTTGCATCCATATCTTTACGACCTATATTTACCCACAAAGTCTTTGTTTTTGCCCTTACTTTAACTGTTCCCTTCAACCGCGACAATATTTGTTCCGGGTCCCCCCCCGGGGGAATAGGATCAGGCATCTTTCCACGTGGCCCAAGAATAGTGCCCAAGCTTTTACCCACCAGAGACATAAGGGATGCATCAGCAGCGAAAAAGTCATACTTTTTCACCAGTTCTCTTGCTTTTTTCTTATCCATCCTTTTCAGTTCTTCTGGATCTATCACCTCTGCACCTGCTTCTTTCGCTTTCAATGCTATCTCACCGGAAGCAAAAACGCCTATCTTCGGCTCCCTGAACTTATTAGGTAAAACGACATCCACATTTATCCTGCTCTTCGGCTGTTTCAAATCTATATTTTTAAAATTTATGCTGAGATCCACACTTTCAATGAATCCCCGCTCTTTCGAGCTCAAGGCTTTCTCCACCATTCCTACTATCTCTTCAGCTTCCATACTTATGTCATCACCTCGTCATACTTGCCCTCTTCGATTTCCCTCTGGGTCTCTTTCGCATCTTTTCCTTCCACGCGGACACTCATGGAGACACAGGTGCCTATTATCTCTTTGACAGCGCTTTTTAATGAAGTTGATAACATTTCTCCGCGCTTCTTTTGCGCTATCTCTCTTATTTGCTTTAAGGATATATCCCCGACATAACCGGTCGTGGAGTCTGGTTTTGCTTTTTCAATCCCTAAAGCTCTCTTTATCAACGCCGATGTCGGTGGTACACCCACAGTTATATCCACCTTTCCAGTGGCATCAATGGTTATCTTTACCGGAACCTCCATCCCCGCATAGTCCTTCGTAAGCTCATTTACCGTACCCACCACTTCTTTTATATTTACTCCAAGAGGACCCAGAGCAGGACCTAAAGGAGGTCCAGGACTCGCTTTCCCTCCCTCTATCAAAACTTCGACGACATTCATGTTTTCTTATATAGCTATTTCTATTGCTAATTTATAAATTAAAGATAAAGAAAAGAAGAATAAAGATGGGCGTTAATATTGGTGCGATATTAGAGCCAAAAGAAACAAGCTTAGAGACTATTTCAGGTAAAATCGTCGCTGTAGATGCGTATAACACGCTTTACCAGTTCTTAAGTATCATTCGTCAGCCAGATGGAACACCACTGAAAGATTCCTTGGGTAGAACAACTTCTCACCTCTCTGGGCTGATATATCGTACGACAAATTTAATGGGGGATGGAATAAAGCAGGTATTCGTTTTCGATGGTAAACCCTCTGAGTTAAAAGCAAAGGTTATCGAGAGCAGGTCAGAACGGAGAAAAGAGGCGAGAAGGAAATGGGAAGAAGCGAAGATCTTGTTTCCAGAAGAGGCGTTTAAGTATGCTCAGGCTTCTGCGAGAATTAACATGACGATGGTAGAAGAAGCGAAGATACTTTTAACATATCTGGGTATTCCTTGTGTGCAGGCACCCGGAGAAGGAGAAGCGCAAGCTGCTTATATGGTTCGACGGGGTGATGCTGAGTTCGTTTCATCACAAGATTACGATTCTTTGCTTTTTGGTGCACCGGTGGTGATAAGAAATCTCAGCGCCGCAAGAAGAAAAACGACACCTGAGGTCATTGAATTAAAAGAACTCGAAGAGAAACATGGAATAACCAGAGAAGAGCTTGTGGACATCGCTATTTTAGTGGGCACTGACTTCAATCCGGGAATTAAAGGGATAGGAGTTAAGAGCGCACTGAAGCTGATAAAAGAACATCATAGCATCGAAAAACTAATAGCTGAAGCGGAGATAGAAAAAATAGATGGAATAGAGAATTACGAAATCGTTCGAGATATCTTCTTACATCCAGAGGTGAACGAATCTTATGAAATAAAATGGAGAACACCGGATGAGGAGAAAGTAAAAGAATTTCTGTGTGAAGAGCACGACTTCTCGGAAGAGCGAGTGAGTAAAGCCTTGGAGAGGATTTTAATGCCAAAAATAAAGCAGCAGCGAAGAATAGAGCAGTGGCTTTGAAGATTGCATGCAAATGAATTGGACAAAAGATAAAGGGATAGAAGGATAAGAAAATGAAAGAAGAAATAGACTTTTCGGATTTCTCGCCTACGGACTACCGGTATGCGGTGGATGAATTAAGCGATTATCTATCGGAGGAAGCTTTCGTGCGGTATAAAGCGAAGGTAGAAGCAGCGGTTGCAAAAGTTTTCGAGCACAGACGCATTTTAAAGAAGGAATTATGCGATGAAATAGAAGAAGCAGCATCAAAGGTAAGTGCAGCGGGAGTATATGAGGAGGAGAAACGTACAAAACATGACATCCGCGCGCTCGTTAATGTAATAAGGAACAAAGTAAGCGAAGAGGCGAAACCTTTCGTGCATCTCGGCGCTACTTCTTATGATGTCGTGGATACAGCAAATGCGCTCAGGTATAAAGATGCCGTGATGAAAGTAATAATACCAGATATGCTCGAATTGGAGCGAACATGGATATATTTGGCACGGAGAGAGAAGGACACTTTGCAAATAGGGAGGACGCACGGACAACACGCCGAACCTATTACTTTTGGGTTCGCGATTGCGCAGTATGTGGACCGGTGGGGGTCGCAGATATTACGGATGAAGAAGGCGAGTGAAAATCTTGTGGGTAAATTCTCTGGCGCTGTTGGTGCGTATAATGCAACGAGCTTAATTTTTGAAGACCCGGAGGATTTTGAGCGCGAAGTTCTCGCTATGCTCGAGATAAAACCTGCGGCGATATCCACGCAGATTGTCCCGCCCGAGCCTATGTCTGATTTTGTTCATTCGATAATAAGCAGTTTCTCTGTCGTAGCCAATTTCTGTGATGATATGCGTCATCTCCAGCGGAGTGAGATAGGCGAGGTGATGGAGAAGGTGGCGGAGGAGCAGGTAGGTTCTTCTACAATGCCGCATAAGAGAAATCCTATTGGTTTTGAAGGTATAAAAAGCCTGTGGAAAAGATTCATGCCGCAGGCAGTAACGATGCATCTCGACCAGATTTCTGAACATCAACGCGACCTCACGAATTCGGCATCGCAGCGGTACACGCAGGAGCTACTGGTGGTGTTTGATTACTCTATTAGAAGGCTACAAAGGATTTCAGAGCGGTTAGTGGTAGATAGGGAAAGAATGCGAGAAAATTTTATGATTTCTAAGGATAATATTATTGCAGAACCGCTATACATTCTCCTTTCTTATTACGGGCATCCAGATGCGCATGAATATGTACGGAGGAAGAGTATTCAAGCTTATGCAGAGAATAAATCGTTGCGAGAAGTTGTCGAGCACGATGAAGAGATTTCATCCTATTTACGAAAATTTACAGAGGAGCAGAAGGAGAAGGTTTTTGATGCTGAGAAATATGTTGGAATAGCGGCGAAGAAGACGGAGAAGGTTGCGGATTATTGGGACAACCTTTTACAAACGGGTATTTAAAGAAATGTTCGACATCATGCATAAAATGCTGAAAAAGGCATTGGAAAGCTGTGACCAGGCAGAGATTTACGGAGAGAAAGGAGATGTTTTAAGTGTTGACCTTGAGCGAGAGGAAGTGAAAAAGGTAAAGCACGTGAAAAGCACCGGCATTGGAGTGCGAGTAGTAATATCAAATAAAGTAGGATTTTCATACACTACGGCTTTGGAAAAAGCGAGAATAGAAGATTGCGTGATGCATGCAATAAAGCAAGCGAAGGTATCCGAGCAAGACCCTCATTTTCACGCCTTACCTGCATCAGTGTTAGAAGGATCAAAGCGTAGCTACACGCACATAGAAAAAACTTTTGACCCTCGGATTACCGAACTTCTTGAGGGCGGTGGAGAGGATGCGATAGAATATTGCACGGTGATGCTGAACGGAGCGAAGCAGTATGAAGCGAGAAAAGGCGTGACATGTTCACCAACAGAAGGCAGTTTCGCCGCTGCTCATGATGAAACCTACATTTTGAATTCCGAGGGTATCGAAATAAGTAATACCGGGACTTATGTCTCCGCAGGGATAATGGTTGTGGCAGGTACGGGTGGCGGTAGCAGTGAGGAAACATCTGGCTGGGAGGGAAAAGTAAGCAGAATGCTCAGGGAAATAGATTTTGAATGGATAGGCAGAGAAGCAGTGAAAATAGCAGCAGACAGCTTGGGGGGTAAAAAGCTAAAAACGAAACAGATTCCGATTGTTTTCTCGCCACGCGCAGTGCAAAGCCTTTTAGCCCATATCTTGATTCCACAACTGAGCGCCGAGAATGTACAGCGGAAACAATCGCCATACCACGGTAAGAAGGGCGAGGAAGTAGCTTCTGAGACGCTGACCATTATTGACGATGGCACAATGCCGTTGGGTGTAAATAGCAGGAAGATGGATGGCGAAGGCGTTCCTTCTCAATCCACGTGCTTAGTGGAAAAAGGTGTGTTAAAAAATTTCCTATACGATACTTACACTGCCGGTAAAGATGGTGTGGAAAGCACAGGAAACGCAATAAGAAGTTTCAGTAATTTACCCACACCGGGGGCAACGAATTTCATTATAAACGCAATAAGCAAAGCTTCTAAGGAGGAGATGTTCAGCGAAATACACGAAGGATTGTTTATAAATGATATAATAGGTGCGCATACAGCTTCAAGAGCATCTGGCGATTTCTCAGTCGTTGCGCAGAATGCTTTTGGTATTGAAAAAGGCGAGTTGTATCCTGTTACGCAAGTGATGCTTGCGGGAAACATGCAAGAGGTATTGAAACACGTAGAAATGCTTGGAACTGACACAAGACAGATTTATAATGTCGTTTCTCCTTCTATTAAGGTGTCGAAGGTGCAGGTTATATCATAAAAGCAATTTTTAAGACCATAGGCTTTTTTCTAAAGAAAGAAGGGTTATTAATGAGAATAGTCATAACAGGCGGGGCGGGATTCATAGGCTCAAATCTTGCTACGGAGTTGTCGAAGGAAAAGGAAAGCGAGGTTATTATCGTGGATGATTTATCCACGGGAAGAGTATCGAATTTAGAAAAGATTAACAAAAATATAAACCTTGTTAGAGGCAGTATAACGGATTTACAATTGCTGAAAGGAATTTTTAAGGACGTTGATTATGTTTTTCACCAGGCAGCCATTCCTTCTGTCCCAAGGAGTATAAAAGACCCGATTGCATCCAATAATGCAAATGTAAACGGAACACTGAATGTTTTGGTTGCGGCTAAAGATTGCAACGTAAAAAAAGTGATTTATGCATCCTCTTCCTCGGTTTATGGTGATACGCCGGAACTCCCAAAGAGAGAAGATATGGTACCAAATCCGTTGTCGCCTTACGCAGTGACAAAGTTGCTCGGTGAGTATTATTGCAAGGTTTTTAATGAAGTTTATGGCTTAAAAACGATTTCGCTACGATATTTCAATGTTTACGGACCAAGACAGGACCCCTACTCGGACTATGCGGCAGTTATTCCGAGATTCATAAATAGGGTTTTGGAAAACAAGCCACCAGTAATTTATGGGGATGGGGAGCAAACGCGCGATTTCACGTTTGTTAAGGATGTAGTGAGAGCGAATATCCAGGCAATGAAAAGCGATGCTAATGGTGTGTATAACATCGCATCCGGGAACAGGATAAGCATAAATGAGCTTGCAAACGTGATAATGAAGCTCATGGGGAGGAATTTAAAGCCCATACATGAAGCTCCAAGGGAAGGGGATATAAGGCATTCCTTGGGCGATATATCGAGCGCAAAGAAGACTTTAAGCTATGAACCCCAGTATAGCGTGGAAGAAGGGCTGATAAGGACAATAAAGTGGTTTAGATTGTTAGCAGTAAACCGCTAATCTACTTGACTCAGGGAACCAACCCCGGGAACCACAGCCCTTCTCCTTCGTTCAGTCCAAACATCACATTCATATTCTGTACCGCTTGACCGGAGCCGCCTTTAACAAGGTTGTCAATTGCGGAAATCACCACTATCCTGTTGCTTTTCTCTTCTATTTCAAACCAAATATCGCAGAAGTTAGTACCCCTCACGGAACTTAAAGATGGTATTCCTTTCTTGAGCCTTATAAACTTCATACCCTCATAAAACTGTTTGTATATTACTTCGATTTCATTGTGCGTTTTTGTCTTTGTTCCTTCTGCTAAGAAAACATGCGCAGTGGTGAGTATGCCCCTTATAGAAGGAATGACATGCGGAGTAAAACTCACTTTTACGCCCAATTCCATTCGTATCTCTGCTACGTGTCGGTGCGCGGTAACTTGATAAGGAATGATATTCTCGGCGAGATTAGGGAAATGAGACGTTTCTGAAGGTTCGACTCCTGCACCAGATATACCCGATTTGGCGTCAAATATCACTTGTTTTAGCATGCCTTCTTTCATCAGTGGAGCAACTGCAAGTATCGCACCTGTGGGATAACATCCTGGGTTCGCCACTAAATCCGCATCTGCTACTTCTGGATGCAATTCTGTCAATCCATATACCGCCCTTCTTTTTTCTTTATCCTTATCCTTATGTTTTCGCTGGTATACCCTTTCGTATTCTTCTTTTTTCAGTCGGTAGTCTGCGCTCAGGTCTATTACCCTCGTTCCGTTCGCCATTAATTCCGGCACGTACTCCATTGCACTGCCATGAGGAACCGCAACAAATACAATATCACTTCTTTCCGCGATTTCTTTTGTATCAACGTCTTCGTATTCGAGCTCGATGAAAGGCTCAAGATGAGGATTTATATCGCTTATTGGCTTCCCTTTGTACCTTCTCGACGTTACAACAGATATTTCTACCTCTGGATGGACCAGAAGCAGTCTTATTAATTCAAGACCTGTGTATCCCGCACCGCCTATTATACCTGCTTTTATCAT
>QMVO01000084.1 GCA_003661125.1 Methanosarcinales archaeon | reverse complement strand
GACCTCTCTAATTACACCAATTTTGAAATCCCGTGTGTATTTCCTCCTTCTTTTCATCTTGCACCCCTTTTTCATTTTTTCTTATTTCTTAACTTAGTGTCTACTTTTAGGGGCGCACCCCACGAAGTATGTTATGTCGCCAAAGGCAATGGCAACGAACAGGGTCTTTGGCGGTGGGGGCAGGAAACATTCTCTTTTCTCAATTAAGGGTATCTCTAATCTGAGAATCCATGTGGATTCAGGTGAAGGACTGAGGGGTGAAGTTGCGAGATTATTGAATAATGCAATCACCTCCTACGTAATACAGGCGGTAGAATCGGATAAGATAGACAAAGTAGATGGGATAGAGAATCCAATAGGTGCCTTTAGAGCTATATCAAGAAATATAGAAGGTGACTGGAAGATAAGATTGGATAATGGTGAGAGAGTTAGCGCACTTGATTATCTAAATTCGACTTATATCGCTGTGGTAGAGGACTTATTTGAAGAAAGAGAGCTATCATGTTGGGATGTTTATGCACTGCGGACATTTAAAGAACTGCATAAAAAGCTCGAGCAGGGTTTGTATGAAGACCCGTTTGTATTCAGGAAGATTGAGTGGCTGATGAAATTGTATGTAATAGAAAACGAGATAGACAGATTTGATTACGATGGAGGCAGAGAAGAAGAAGAGAAGAAAATATGTGCTTGTTTTGATTTCTCGAATTTAGGTGAGCATGACTTATATGAGGTAGTTGCGGATGCGATAGGTGTAGAAAGGATATTGAGCGAGGAGGACATAGGAGAGGCTTTGTTATATCCACCGGAGAATTCAAGAGCTTTGCTGAGAACTGCATTGGTAGATGCAATTATGCAAATTCAACCTGAGAATGAGAACCTTATCGTCAGATGGAACAGGATAGTGAATCCACCAACGAGGGAAGAGGAAATAAATTTTGATGAGATGGATGGCTGGGATGCAGAGAGGATAAAAGAGAAAATGGAAGAAGCGGAAAGATTTGGTAGGAATAGGCGTCTTGCATTTGCATGATATTATTTTACATGAAACATAACAATACCCATAAGGTATAGTAATGCAATTAATACTGGTTGATGAATCAGATAAATCAGTAATGAATGCCGCCCTAAAAAGCAGAACAATCGTATAAAAGCGAAATTAGAAAAGTCACAAAGGTTAAATTTCCGTGTGTAGTCGGGATATAATAAATTTCCAAAAAACAACCCTATTAGAATTACACCAAACCATGGAAATATCGGGAAATAGTCAACGGTATAGAAGCGCTCTGGCATTAGTCCTAACCACATTAACCATGGAAAACCAAAAGTAAAGCTCTTCAAATATATCCCAAGAGATATGAAAACAATACCGATCAACAGATTCCAGAAACGGAGTTTTAAAAATGGATATGCCAGAATAATCGAGATTCCAATAAGATGAAGCACCCCAAAGACAACAAACCCCGCTCTCAAAAATATCCAGGTCGTTAAGGTAATAATCAATCCCCATGAAAAGACCTCTAAACCTCTTTTGAGATATTTCTGGTACACCTTTTTTTTCGCATTCTGTTTTTTCTCTGCCCTTGAAAAACTGAGCGTTAATGATATACCCACCAGAAGAATAAAGATTGTGGCTGTCATTCGTCCAAAATATAACCAGAACCCAGAATGTACATTAAGATTGTATTCACCGAAATAGGTCAGGTCATAAAGTAAATGGAACAGTATCATCATGATTATCGCAAGTCCACGCAGGAAATCTATCTCCCAGAATCGCTTCTCTAAATTATTATCCATTTACTTTATTATCGAAAATCAGTTAGCAATAAATGCATGAAAAAAGAAAACTTGCCTTGCGCGAAAGCGGAGAAAAGAAGAGGTGAAGAAATCCGGAGAGTGTTGACATGTTCGCAGGTGTCGGCTCTTTCTCCATACAAATCGTGAAACGAGCACCTCAAAGCCACATCACCGCAATTGACATCAATCCCGATGCGGTGAGGTATCTCAGGGAAAATATAAAACTGAATGGTGTATGTAGCAATCATTCATAATTTAATTCCGTTCCACTTCTATCCCCATTATGTCGTTCTCACCGTAAAAAACGCTCATTGCGATTTCTGCACATCCTATTGCAGCACTATATCTTGTTATTGTTTCGGTTTCGATGTCTAAGAACTTCTCTATTCTCTGCTTTATTTCCTTTTTTTCGCCCACAGAGCCCGTTAAGAAGACCTTAGCATTTACGCCGTAATCATTCACAAGTACTTGCATCGCTGAAATTTCCATTGCGGCAAACAAAGAAAGAGTGTTCATCACCAAGTCCTTATCTCCTACGTGTGTTGTCCATTTCTTCCGCAAGACACCAGCATTTGAGAAAGCATCGTTTGCACTTATTCGCCCTTCTTCGATGTCTCTTAATAGCTGAAGGTCAATTGGACCTTGATATAAGCCCGGGGCGAAGATACAAGCATCTATTGCCCCTATTATTATTCCTCTTGCTACGGACATTGTAACCGTATTGGAGCTGATATCCGCGAAAATAAAGTTCTCAAATCCTTTTTTATAGATGTGGTATGCAACGCCCACCTTTTCAGGACTTGCACAATGCGAGAAGAACTTTAACCTTTGATCTATTTTTTCACTGCCTGCATGTATTCCGGGTATCAGTATGGTGGGAATGCCTGCGTTCTTTATCGCATCAAACACTTTCGTACCTCCACCAACAGATAAGCCGGCTATTCCACTTCTTACCCCTCTATTCCGCACCTCTTTTATGTCTTGTATGGAGGAAAAGCCGTCGCCCATGGAATAAGTCAATGCAATCAATTTTATTCCTTCTCTTTCTATCCTCAACCCCTTTTCTACTTCTTTTATAATCTCCTCATCGTTTATTTCAGCCGCTTTCTTCCTTGACAGTTCAAAAATGGTTACTCCTCCTTCTTCCTCCTTTAAGCCTGCAAATCGTATTCCAACAGTTCCATGGTCTATTCCCACAAACATAAATTATTAAGGGCAATTTTAAATTGACGAGATAACCATGATGCCCTTTTTGTTCACCGTTCGCTCTAAAATGTTCAAAGCTTCTTTCAGTTCTTCTTTACCTATTGCGGAGAGCGTAACCGAAGCGGAGGACTTCTTATCCACACCGGGCATAGAAAGAGAAAGCTCCACCACCTCTGCAAAGCCTGTGTTGTCTATACTATCTATCGTTTCCCTTATATCTGTATGCACTATATGCCCAATTAGCAGAACCACCATTGATTCCTTCAGGCGCTCTTTCCCTATTCTCACCACCTTCACTCCACCTTCCTTTAACCTCGCTATTAGTCTGTCCAATCTCCTTTCCTCTATCTCAAACACCAGTTGAACAGGTATTCTGCCGGAAGGTGTCTTTTTATCTCTTTGATGCAGCACGCTAAGAATGTTACCGCCAAGGTCAGATACGGGCTTCAATGCAAGGACTAACTGACCCGGAATGTCTTTTAGCTCGATGTCCATGGATATTTTCATTTTTATTCACAAACTTCCTTTTCTCGCATGACCGATACAGGATCCATAGTTTTATGTTGCTATTATTACATATAATATAAATAATAAACCGCCCTATAACGCTTATATCTCTATCCTCTCAAACAACTTCTTCGGCTTTTTCAGCGTTTGTCCACTCTTTATCGGCACCATCATCTCCTCAAGCTTCACAGAATGCACATCGCTCTCCATGCCCAATTGCGACCACACCTCAGCCATCTTATCAGGCATCACCGCCTCCATTAATATACAAACCGCTTTTATTATTTGCAGTACGTTCTTTACGATTTCCCCACACCGTTCTATACCTTTCCTGCCCTGTTTTATCAAATGCCAGGGCTCTTCTCGTTGAAAAAAACTGTTTCCAAAGTATGCAAGCATCATCACCGCATCGACGAGCTTTTTGAATTCGTATTCCTCCACCGCGGTTATCACTTCCGCACTCGTTTGCTCTATATGGGCAAAGACCTCTTCTTCTATCTCGCCATCGGGGACCACACCGAAATTTTTATTTGCGAAAGAGAGAACCCGATGAACAAGGTTTCCCAAAATTGCTACTAACTCGTGGTTCACACGCGTATAAAAGGAGTCCCAGGAGAAATCCAGCTCCTTCGTGTGGCTTGACTGTGCAACTAAATAATATCTTAACGTATCGGGGTGGAATCGTTCTAAAAACTCCGTCGCCCAGACCACGTTCCCACGGCTCTTTGAGAACGTCTTTCCATCTATTTTTACCATACCCGAAGCAACGACGGCATCGGGCAGAGAATATCCCGCACCCTTAAGCATCGCAGGCCAGAATATGCAGTGATGATATATGATGTCCGTGCCGATGAAATGCACAATGGTTGCTCTGCTTTCTTTCCAATACTTCTGCCATTCCTTCTCATCTTCTCCCTTTTCGTTTATTAAATCTTCGGTAAAGGAGATATACCCAATAGGGGCGTCAACCCAGACATAAACGACCAGGTCATCCCTACCCGGGAATTTCACGCCCCATTCCAGATTCCTCGTTACACACCAATCGCGCAGTTCCTTCATCGTCCACTCCTTTGCATAGTTCCTTGCATTCAGAGTACCGCCTAAATTGTCTAAGTAGGAGATAAGGAAATCCGAGAAGGCAGAAAGCTTGAAGAAGAAATGTTCCTGCTCCTTGAAGTCCGCTCCACTCCCGCAAATCTTGCACTTTGGCTCTATTATCTCTCCAGGCTCAAGATGCTTACCGCAGCCCTGGTCACATTCATCACCCCTTGCAATAGCACCACAGTAAGGGCATTTTCCTTCTACGTATCTGTCAGGTAGAAACCGCCCGCAGGTATTGCAAAATGCCTGTTTTGTTTCTTTCTTATATACGTATCCGTTATCTATCAACTTCTTCACGATCTCTTCCGTCCTTCTATGGTTGCTTTCTGAATCGGTCCGTCCATAAAAGTCAAAATTGACGTTCAGAGCTCGGAACATTCGCTTGAAGTGCTCATGATATTTCTCCACAACCGCCTGAGGTGTGATGCCTTGTGCTTCTGCACTCAGTACAATCGGCGTTCCGTGCGTGTCTGACCCGCTAATAAAAATGACATCGTAGCCCATTTTCCGGAGCATTCTCACGTAAATATCTGCGGGGACGTAAGTCCTGAGGTGTCCTATATGACACTCACCATTAACATAAGGCAGTGCAGAGGTTACCAGGACCGGCTTCTCGATTGGGATTTTCATTTGTTCTTGTTGCAGTTATGATATATTTTTTATCTATTGAAGATAATAAGTCTTAAGTAGGTAGAAGATGCTTAATAAAACAATTAAAATTATTTAGTCTAAAATTGATTACATGAACATGAATAAAGAAACTCAGTGTACTAACCAGGGGGTCGTAGGGTAGTGGACATCCTATCAGGTTCCGGACCTGATGACCTGGGTTCAAATCCCAGCGACTCCGTTTTAGATTGGATAGCCTTAATTACTTACAATATGAAAGAGGTGATTTAGATGTTTTCGTCCCCAGAAGAGGTCTTTGAAAAAGAAAAGAGATACATGATGCAAACCTACAAGAGACCTCGAATAGTGCTAAAAGAGGGAAAAGGAGCGACAGTAAAGGATTCTGATGGAAGAGAGTACATAGATTGTGTCGGCGGCATTGCAGTAAACGCAGTTGGGTATTGCCACCCCATAGTGGTAAACGCGATAAAAGAGCAAGCTGAGAAGCTCATGCACACCTCGAATCTGTATTATACGGAGCCACAGGTGGAACTTGCAGAGAAACTTTCGGGAATAACCGGTATGGACCGGGTATTCTTCTGTAATTCGGGTGCAGAGAGTGTGGAAGCCGCGCTGAAGTTGGCAAGCAAGGTGACGGGTAAGCATAAATTTATAGCTGCGGAAGGCAGTTTTCACGGTCGAACCTTGGGTTCTTTGAGTGTGACGTTTGAACCGAAATTCAGAAGTGTATTTGAACCTTTACTATTGAATGGAGTAAAATTTGTGCGATACAATGATGCAGAGACAATTAGAGAAGCAATTGATGAGGACACTGCTGCGGTTATATTAGAGCCTATTCAGGGCGAAACAGGGATAATGATTCCATCAAATGGCTATTTGAAAGAGGTTAAAGAGATATGCGAAGAGGAAGGTGTTTTGTTGATCTTAGATGAGATTCAGACAGGCTTTGGTCGTACCGGGAGATGGTTTTGTAAGGAGTATGAGGATGTAGAGCCAGATATAATGACGATAGCGAAAGCGCTCGGTGCTGGTTTCCCAATAGGAGCAATGCTCGCAAAAGAGGGAGTAGAATTTCAAACCAGCGAGCATGCCTCAACTTTTGGCGGCAATCCGCTGGCATGTGCGGCGGCATTGGCGTGTATAAAAGTGATAGAAGAAGAAAGGTTAGTGGAGAGGTCAAGAGAACTCGGTAATTATTTCATGGAAAAGGTCCAGGTTCACGATGACGGGATATATTCAAACCCAATAGTGAAGGAAATAAGGGGGAGAGGGCTAATGATAGGGATGGAGTTAACGAAGCCCTGTGGTGAGATGGTCGAGCGCGCGCTTGAACGAAGAATTTTGATCAATTGCACGTCCGATACCGTGATAAGACTGGTGCCTCCTTTGGTTATAAGTAAAGAGCAGATAGACAGGGTGATTTCGGTTTTGCGCGAAATTTTACAGTTGGATGAGCCTTTTTAACTCCTTTTATAACCCCTGATTAAACAGATTTTCACGAGAAAAACAATAATATCAATAGGGATGCCATTGATGGATGTGAAGGAACCTGATTTGGGGTATATCTCTACAAATTGCATTCCAAATTGGATATATATAAATGGCATATCAACGTTTTTCAGAGGAATATTCAAAGTATCTAACCCAAATTTAACACTCTTCATATTAGAAAAGCATTTATAGGACTTATTTTAAATATCAACGGATGGAAAAGTTACCTATTGATTTTTTACTTTTCATTATGGTTTTTAGCCTATTTAGTCTTCAAAATTAGGTGTTTTTTCGTTCTTAACCATTTTAATCCATAGTTTCATGCAAAGCTCCTTATATTATACGCCACTATAATATATCATGAGTCAAGAAGTGGTTAAGTATATCGTGCCAAAACAAAAGAGTTATAAAATAGAAAATCCATTTTCCATGTGGGGATGGATAAATGCACGGAAACTGCACCCGCTTTGTAAGGGAATTGAGATATGAAGAAGTTAT
>QMVO01000083.1 GCA_003661125.1 Methanosarcinales archaeon | reverse complement strand
GGTTCCTCGGCTAAATAGTCGCCTTTTAAATCCTCGGGCTCTTGCAGACCACCACAGACATCTACGAAACTCGTCAATCCGTAGGCTCGTGCACGACACCCGCCACAAATCACCCGGTATTCACAGACCCCGCACTTTCCCTTTAAGTGGTCAAAGTCGCGAAGCGCTTTTAGTATGGGAGAATGGAACCATATCTCTGCGAAGCGAGTATCTCGGACATTACCAAGTTTTATAGGTAGATAAGGGCAAGGCGTAACTTCTCCGGTGGGATAGATGCGACAATAAGTAAGCCCGGCGATACAACCTCGTGACCATCTTTCCAGGTTCAACCCCTTTTGCGATGCGATTCGCATAAATTGTGGTGCGCATACAGGTCTAACATCAAGCTTATATCTTGCACTTGCTACTTTTTCAAGCACTCCTTCGATCATGCGCTCATACATTTCAGGAGATATATCCTCAATCTCTTTCCCTCTGCCCGTGGGCACGAGAAAAAAGAGATGAAAAGAACTTGCACCATGTTTTTCCGCTAACGCCATTATGTCATCAATCTCACCGTAATTCTGCTGCGTCACGGTAGTGTTTACCTGAACGCCTATGTGGTTTTCTATACACGCATCAATCCCGTCCAATGCGCGCTTCCACGAACCTTTCACGCCGCGAAACGCATCATGGCGCTCTGGAACGGAGGAATCAAGACTGATAGCAGCAGCTTTTACACCACTGGATTTTAGTTCTCTTGCAACGGAATCCGTTATTAGCGTGCCATTGGTGCCCATCGCCACAGTCACCCCCTTTTCTGTTGCATATCGTGCGAGTTCAAAGACATCTTTGCGGAGAAGAGGTTCTCCACCGCTCAATATGAGAATAGGTTTGCTTACTTCCACTATCTGGTCTATAAGCATCTTCCCCTCACCAGTGCTCAACTCCCCTTTTCCATCGTTTTCCCTTGCATCAATGTAACAATGCGGGCACCGCAAATTACAGCGAAAGGTCATATTCCAGGAGATGAGCCGGGGCAAGAAGTTCTTCAAAGTCTCACCAATCTTCTTCATCTCACCATACCTTCTGTTCATAAAGAATGTTGATTGATATAAATAAATACATAAGTAGAAATATTATCTTTAAAATGGATAAAAATGGTGGAGAGACTTTCAGAAGAGGGGAAAATATGGTATAACGGAAAGTTTGTGGATTGGAAGGAAGCGAAAGTGCACGTTCTCTCACATGGTCTGCATTATGGGTCCGGCGTTTTCGAGGGGATAAGATGCTATGCTACGGAGAAAGGTTCATTTATCTTCAGGCTGAATGAACATGTGGACAGGATGTATCGGTCTGCGGAGTTGTACAGAATGGAAATACCTTTCTCGAAAAAAGAGCTAAAAAATGCGATAAAAGAAACCGTTCGTATAAATGGACTTGATGCGTGCTACATAAGACCAATCGCTTTTTATGGTTTTCATCATTTAGGTGTGAACCCGGAAGGCTGCCCTGTGGATTGTGCAATCGCCGCATGGCGGTGGGGCACTTA
This sequence comes from Methanosarcinales archaeon, assembly GCA_003661125.1. Taxonomy (GTDB): domain Archaea; phylum Halobacteriota; class Syntropharchaeia; order Alkanophagales; family Methanospirareceae; genus QMVO01. Next base: position 5,714 of record QMVO01000083.1, on the reverse strand, counting down.
TCTGGGCGATGAAGCGTTGGAGAACGGCATAAGATGTACTTTATCTTCATGGCGCAGGATAGACCCAAATACATTGCCTGTTATGGCAAAGGCAACGGGGCATTATCTGAATTCGCTGTTAGCGGTGTTAGATGCAAAAGAAAGAGGATTTGACGAGGCGATAATGCTCGACAATACTGGATGTGTGGCGGAGGGTCCGGGAGAGAACATATTCGCGGTTAAAGCTTCAACCCTGTACACACCTTCAGCAGAATCTTCCATTTTGCCCGGCATCACCCGCGATTCAGTGATCGTGCTTGCAAAAGAGATGGGTTACGAAGTGGTAGAGAAGCCCATGACGAAAGAGGAACTATTGTCTGCGGATGAGGTCTTTTTCACAGGAACTGCCGCAGAGGTGTCACCGATAAGGGAAATAGACAACGTAATGATAGGAGAAGGTAAGAAAGGAGAAGTGACAAGCGTGATACAAAGGAAGTTCTTTGACGTAGTGAATGGGAAAGAAACGAAGTATATGGAATGGCTGGAGCCGGTAGAGGTATAAATTCAATTATTTGACGGCGAAGGTTGTTTTTTTTAATAACTCTTTTCCTAACAGGCTAACAGGTTAAGTGCAAAGCCGCTACGGTCTTTCTATCTTTTGATAGTGCGTTATATATCTTGCAAGCCCTATCCGTCACCTCAATGATTAATTCTATTCTCTTTGATTCGATGTATTCTTTCGTTTCTGGCAGAACTTTCAGGATTCCATATTTCCCGGTGCCTACAATTAGCACTTCCGGCTCCTCTTTAACCACTGGTTCAATATCTTCTATATGGAGAGTATGTCCTTCTTTCCGCCACCAGTTGTCTTTAACCTGGTCAGGAAAGACAATCACATCGCTTCTATATGCTTTTCCGTCTACGACTATCCTGCCGAAGTCGTATGAGTCGATCATTTTCTGTACCTTCGTATTTATTTTGATGTAGGAGAAAAAATAAAATATAAAATCTTTTGGATAGAAATCCTGAGTGAGCAAATGGCTAAGCCTGAGTATAAAATAAAAATGCGGGATGCTGCAAAAGTGGAAAAACTCCAAGAAGAAAGCTATCAAATTCCTGTATTGCAAACAAGAGAAGAATTGGTAGATTTCCTGATAAAAAACAAAGCGTATCCTTACTGTAGCAAAACAGGGAAGATATTTTTCAGGAGATTGAAAAAAGCGGAAGACGAGAATACGAATTTTGAGGGAATAATAAAGAATGGTGCTGTTGAAAAATTAGGCTTGCAAACAGAAGAAGATTGCAGATTTCTTAGAGAGAAGATTAAAGAAGAGCTAAGCAAGAAGTGGGAATACAAACCCACGATAAAAGATTGGCCTGAGGAAGAAAGACCGAGGGAAATGTTGATGAAGCGTGGTGCAGAGAATCTCTCTCCAGCTAAGCTTTTAGCGATTATTTTACGGACTGGAGATGGTGTTAAACGGATAAGTGCGGAGGAGTTAGCAAGAAATTTGATGGACTGTTTTGGCAATTTCAGAAACTTGGACTCTGCGAGTTTCTCGGAGTTATGCTCGGTTGAAGGAATTGGTATGGCGAAAGCAGCGCAGATAAAAGCAGCTTTGGAAATAGGCAAACGCTTTTTGAGAGAGAAGACCAAAATAGGAAGGAAGATTAAATCAGTTGACGATGTAGTCAACTATTACAAACCTTATCTAAGGGATTTAAAGAAAGAGGTTTTCAAAGTCATGCTGTTGGACGGAAGAAATAAAATAATTAACGATATAACAATTTCAGAAGGAAGCTTGACGGCAAGTGTGGTGCATCCGCGAGAAGTAATAAAAGAGGCGATAAAGGAGTCTGCGGCTGCGGTAATCTTCGTGCATAATCATCCGAGTGGAGAGCCGAAGCCGAGTGAGGAGGATATTGAGATTACCAGTCGCTTGGTTCAAGCGTGCGATTTGGTGGGTATAAGGGTATTGGACCATATTATTATAGGTGGTGATGGTTATATGAGTTTTGTGGATGCGGGGTTGATGAAGGAGGGGTGAAAAATGGTAAAAGAAGGGATGGTCATAGAAGGGCCTTTCTGGCCTGAACCCGTGGAGGTGAAGAAAGTAGACATATCCGGAGACCGTATCCACATCATAGGTGCAACTATTTACTCCAACACACATATAGACCAATTAATTCCACGAGAGGAACTCGAAAAACTAAAAGCAAAGGAATTTGTTTTGGATTTCTCTGCGCCGGGCAGTGAGACGTTCTTATCTATCGAAGCAGAGCGTTACAAATTTGCATCTCTTTTTGATCCTCTTTTAGCAATGAACACCTCAAAAATAGACCCTCTACCCTTCCAGATAGAAGCAGTTTATGGTTATATTTTAAAACTTCCCAGGATAAGATTCCTCATTGCTGATGACCTCGGTGCAGGCAAAACTATCATGGCAGGACTGATTATCAAAGAATTGAAATTGCGGGGTGTTGTAAACCGGATTTTAATAGTTGTTCCGGGACATCTTAAAGACCAGTGGAGAAGAGAATTGAAGGAGAAGTTTCAAGAACCCTTCACAGTGATTGACAGAGGTTTATTGGATGCGCACTATGCCGAGAATGTATGGCGAAGAGAGAGCCAAGTTATTACATCAATGGATTTCGCAAAGGGAGAGGAAATTTTACCGGCACTCGGAAGTGTTGATTGGGATTTAGTTATCGTTGATGAAGCGCACAAAATGGCAGCTTACAGGTATGGGAATAAGTTATCAAGGACAGAACGCTACAAATTAGGAGAAGTAATGTCAAAGAATTCTGACCATCTGCTCTTTCTCACTGCAACACCGCACAAGGGAGACCCTGAAAACTTCAGGTTATTTCTTGACCTTTTAGTTCGTGGATTCTTCGCCACACAGAAATTAATTGATGAATCCTTAGAGAACAAGGACAATCCGCTCTTTATAAGAAGACTGAAGGAGGATTTAAAAGATTTTGAAGGAAAGCCTATTTTCACCAATCGCTACCCTGAGACAATTAAGTTCAGGTTATCAGATAGAGAGCAAGTGTTATACAATGAACTCTCAAAATATGTGATTTCACAATACAACGTAGCTTTGCAGAGTGACAAAAAGAGAAACGTTGCTTTCGCATTGCTTATCCTGCAAAGAAGGATGGCGTCAAGCACCTATGCTCTCCGCAGATCACTTGAGAGAAGGAAAGAGAGGCTTGAAGGTTTGTTGAAGGGAGAGGAACTTGTGAAAGAAATGCCCATAACAGCTATTGACCTCGAAGAAGTGGAAGATTATGAGGAAGAGAAACGTTGGGAGCAAGAAAAGAGATGGGAGACACTGAGCATTGCTGAGAATAGGCCGGAGTTAGAAAGAGAGATTAATGTTCTTAAAGACCTGATAGAAAAAGCAAAAGAGATTCTTAGGGTGGAGTGTGAGGTAAAACTCTCAGAATTAAAGAAGGTTATAGAATCACTCGGAAATGAGAAGATTTTAATTTTTACCGAATCCCGCGATACACTGGAGTATTTAGTAAAAAGGATTAAGTCGTGGGGATATTCTGCAAATTTTATTCACGGAGGTATGAGATTAGAGGAAAGGATAAATGCTGAGAAGGTTTTTCAGCACGAAAAACAGATTATGGTTGCAACAGAAGCTGCCGGTGAGGGCATAAACCTCCAGTTCTGTCATCTCATGATCAATTACGACATACCATGGAATCCTAATCGCTTAGAGCAAAGGATGGGAAGAATTCACAGGTATGGACAGCAGAAAGATGTTTATGTCTTTAACCTCGTAGCGGATAGCACAAGAGAAGGAAAAGTTCTGGCTAAACTTTTTGATAAACTCGAAGAAATCAGAAAGGCTATGGGAAGCGACAAAGTGTTTGATGTTATTGGCAAAACATTCTACGGGAAAAACCTCTATCAGCTTGTTTTAGATGCTGCGGCGAGAGCGAGAAGCATGGATGAAATAATAAAAGAACTCGATATCAAAGTGGATGAGAAGTACATCAAAGAGATTAAAGAGGCGTTAGGCGAGAGCCTTGCTACCAGGCACATTGACTATACCAGAATAAAAGAGATGGCGGAAAAGGCGAAAGAATACAGGCTGATTCCTGAATACGTTGAGGAGTTCTTTAAAAGAGCGTTTCAAAAAGTAGGTGGTAAGTTCAGGATTCGTAAGGATGGATTTATAGTGATAGATTCTATTCCATACGAGATAAGAAAAATAGCAGAGGAGGTTGATTTTAAAAACAGATACGGTTCTATTTTGAGGCAATATCCGAAGGCGACATTTGATAAAGAGATTGCTTTCAAAAATCCTGATGCAGAGTTCATATCCTTTGGGCATCCTTTATTTGAGGCTTTACTTGAATGGGTGAAGAGGAATTACTTTGCTAAATTGCAGAGGGGAGCGGTGTTTAAAGACCCTTCTGGAAGATACGATGGTGTTTTGTGGTTCTTTGAGGGTGAAGTAAAAGATGGGAAAGGAGAAGTTGCAGGTAAGAGACTGATGGCAATTTATCAGGAGTTAGGGATTAGGGGTCAGGAATTAGGGATCAGGGGTCAGGGATCAGGAATTAGTGGTTATAAAAACCAAATGCCCAATGCCCAATGCCTATGTGAGGTTAATCCTGCGATTTTATGGGATTTCGTTCCCGTGGATGACGTAGGTGTTAGGAATCAGGGATTAGGAATTAGGGGTAAAGGTAAAAATGAAGAATTACAAGGAATTAGAAGTTTGGAAGAAAGGAGTGGACCTAATAGTAGAAGTTTACGGAATAACCAAGGGATTTCCTCAAGAGGAGAAGTTTGGTCTGGTGTCTCAAATCCAAAGGGCAGCAGTATCAATCCCAGCGAACATAGCCGAGGGATGGGGACGGGGGAGCACAAAGGAATATATACAGTTTTTAAGAATGGCAAGGGGCTCCCTAATGGAACTGGAGACGCACCTAATCGTCTCTCAGCGACTGAATTACATCAATCAGGAAACACTGGAGTTAATGTTGGAAGAAATACAAACACTCGGAAAGATGCTGAACGCACTGATAACCAGTCTTTCAAAGACCTAAATCCCAATCCCCAATTCCCAATCCCTAAAAGGGAAAAAGCCCAGGAATATGCCATAGGCACTGTTGAGAACTACAAGCATGAGATAGTTGAAGAAAGGAAGAGGCAAGCGGAAATAAAGAGGAAATACGGGATTAAATCGCTGGAATTTTTAATTGGTGAACTGGATGCTGAACTTGCTGAACTTTACGAGAGGCAGGCGGAAGGCGAAAAAGTGGAACTTGCGATAAGGAACAAAGAAGAGCGAAAGAGGCAGTATGAAGAAGCTTTAAAAACGTTGCAGAAGGAAATAGAACAGGAAGTGAGTTTAGCTATATCAATGCCGAAGTTTTTAGGTGCGGTTCTTGTAAAGCCTGAATTTTCAGAAAAGGTATGTTCTAAAGAGATGAAAGAGATAGGCAGGGAGTTTGTAAAAAGGTATGAAAGAGAACATGGGAGAGAGCCCACAGATGTACCTGATGGCTATGGATATGACTTAATCTCTAAAGGGAAGGAAGAAGTCAGGTATATTGAAATAAAGGGATTTTCTGTAGAAGGCGATGCTGACCTTACACCAAATGAATGGTTCAAGGCGAAGAGATTCAAGGAGCAGTATTGGCTTTATGTGGTAGCTAATGCTGCTACGAGTCCCACGCTTTACATAGTCAATAATCCTGCTGATAAT
>QMVO01000082.1 GCA_003661125.1 Methanosarcinales archaeon | reverse complement strand
TGTAGAAGTCGCTGATATATTGACCAAATTAAAGCAGAGGAATAAGCATTATCGATTGTACGTAATATTGGATTGTTGGTCTGCTCACATCACTAAAAAACTCCCAGAATTGTTGAACGGACAAGCGATAGAACTTGTTTATTTACCTACGAATGCCTCCTGGATGAATGATGCAATGCAGAATGTTTTAATCAAGGTTTGAAAGTTTCGCTTAAGAAGCCATACAAAGAGAAGGACGTTAGACACGTTTATCACCAGTATGTGGTAAAATTAGAGGATGAATTTCCAATGAGCAGAGATGAATTTATCAGATACTTAAATGATAACGGGATTGGAAGTGCCGTCCATTACCCCTTGCCGGTCCACCGACAACCTCTGTATCAACAGCTTGGCTATGACAGGGATCAATGCCCAACGGCAACGAGACTATCAGAAATTGTTTTGAGCTTACCGGTACATCCAGCATTAACAGACGATAATTTACGATATATCTGTGATACCGTTAACGGGGTGAGTTGAACGAAATGGACATAGGAGTAATAGGAGTAGGAACGATGGGGCGGAATCATGTGCGAATCTATTCAGAATTGAAAGACGTTGGTAAAGTTTACATTTATGATGTTAATGGGGATGCGGCAAAGAGAATGGGAGAGCAGTATGGAGAAGGAGTAATTGTTAGCGATTCAATAGATTCCTTATTAGAGAAGGTAGATGCGGTGAGTATTTGCGCACCGACAAAGCATCATTTTGAGATAGCGAGGAAGGCGGTTGAAAAGGGGATTAGCTGCTTGATTGAGAAACCGATTAGTTCAACATGGGAAGAAGGAGAAAAGCTTCTGAAGGATATACAAATACAGGAGGATTTGGTGATAGGTGTGGGGCATATAGAACGATTTAATCCTATAGTGAAAGAAATAAAGACTCTTATAAAAAGTCCACGATATATAGAAATAAAGCGACTCAATCCTGCATCTACGAGAATAACGGATGCAGACGTTGTGTCAGATCTAATGATTCACGATATAGATCTGGTGTGGAACTATTTTATGAATGGTATCAGTTACGAGTTGGATTCGGTCTGGGATGCTGATTTGTGCACGGCGATTGGACGATTTGGCTCGTGTGCCGTTTCGTTATCTGCAAGCAGAATCGGATGTAAGAAAATAAGGGCTATCTATATTGAGGATGAGGAATTTTCAATTGACGGTGATTTCATGAATCAAGATGTCTATATTTTCAGGAAACCGCAGAAGTATAGAGAAAATAATTCACGCTATGTTCAGGAGAACATAATAGAGAAAGTGCTTGTTAATAAGGTTGAGCCGCTGAAAGAGGAGTTAAAAACATTTATCAATTGTGTTAAAGAAAGAACGCAATTCCCGGTAACGGCAGAGCAGGCGATTTTAAATCTGCGAATCGTAGACGAGATAAGGGAAAAAGGAAAATAATAATATGGTTTTTAAGCACCCGACAGCAATAGTGGAGAGTGAAGAGATTGGAGAGGGGACAAAGATATGGCATTTCGTCCATGTGCGGGAGAAGGCGAAGATCGGTAAGAACTGCACTATTGGGAAGGGCGTTTATATTGATTTAGAGGTGGAGATCGGCGATAACGTGAAAATAGAGAATTTCGTTTCCGTATATAAGGGAGTAAAAATAGAGGATGACGTTTTTATTGGTCCTGCGGTTACGTTTACGAATGATTTATATCCGAGGGCGTTTATCTGGGATGAGGATAGAATGGGTTATACGGTGGTCAGGAGGGGAGCAAGCATAGGCGCGAATGCAGCGATAATCTGTGGTGTTACCATAGGTGAGTACGCGATGATTGGCGCTGGAAGCGTGGTTACAAAGGATGTCCCACCTTTTGGGTTGGTGTATGGTAACCCCGCGAGACTGGAGGGCTTTGTATGCTCCTGTGGACGGAAACTGAGCAGGATTATTAGAGAAGATGATGAGAAATTAGTTTATGCTTGTGAATGCGGAAAGGAAGTAGAGATTAAAAACCACGAGATTCCACAAGATTAACACAAGAAATTAGGGTTAATATGGGTGGGATAGCCAAAAGTTTATTAAAACCCGATTACTATTATTGTTCTCTCGTGAAAATCTGTGTAATCTTGTGGTTTGCTAAACAAATAAAGAAATTAAAAGGATGATGATGAAGAAGATAGTCGTTGTAGGGATGGGATACGTGGGGATACCCGCGGCTGCTCTATTTGCCGATGTAGATGGATTTAACGTAGTAGGGATACAAAGGAGGTCAAAACGCTCTGGCTGGAAAATAGATTGGCTAAATAAAGGTAAAAATCCCATTGGCGGAGACGAGCCGGGGTTATCGAAACTCATAGAAAAAGTAGTAAAAAAGGGAACGTTTCGAGTCACCGATGACTTTTCTGAATGTGACGATGCCGATGCGATTTTGATAGATGTGCAAACGCCTACGGATGAAAAGGGGATACCACACTATGAATCACTAAAGGAAGTGAGCATGCAAGTTGGGAGACACATGAAACGAAATGCTTTAGTCGTGATTGAATCTACCGTTGCTCCTGGTACTACGGAAAACGTTGTGAAACCGATACTGGAGAAGGAATCGGGGCTGGAAGCGGGCAAAGATTTCGCACTTGTTTTCTCTTATGAGCGGGTTATGGTGGGGCGGTTACTTTATAATATAGTCAATTATCCACGAATTATCGGTGGCATAGATGAAGAGAGCGCAAAAAGAGGAATGGAATTATATAAAAATATTGTAAAAGCAGAATTATATACGACAGACGTGCTAACAGCAGAAGTATCAAAAGTAGCGGAAAATACTTATAGGGATGTGAATATAGCATTTGCGAATGAAATGGCTTTAATGTGTGAAAGTATAGGAGTGGATGTTTTTAAGGTAAGGGAATTGGTGAATACACTGCCAAATGACCCGTCAAATCCATCTGCCAATCCAATAAGAAATATGCATTTCCCGGGAGCGGGTGTGGGTGGGCATTGCCTTCCAAAGGATACCTGGTTATTAAAATATGGCGTGGACACGTACGGTAGATTCAAGGTTGAACCACAGCTTATTGTTAAGAGCAGGGAATTAAATGCATGGATGCCGACTCACGTGTCAGATTTAGTGGAAGAAGGATTGAATGATGCAGGTCGGCAGTTACAAGACGCGAAGATAGCTATCTTAGGCGTGGCATTTCTTGAGAATTCCGATGATACACGCAATACACCTGCGAGAACACTTTATGAAGTATTAGTGAAAAGAGGAGCGAAGCCAGTACTTCATGACCCGTATGTAAGAGATTTTGAGATTCCGTTCACCAACGAAATCAACGAAGCAATCAAAGGTGCTGATGCTGTTGTTATAGCTACGAGGCATAAGGAATATCTCAACCTTGATTTAGGTTTGGTGAAAGATAAAATGCGTACTCCTGTGCTGGTAGATGGAAGGGACGCATATAGGAAGGAGGAATGCGAGGAACTGGGTTTTATTTACAAAGGTGTGGGAAAGCCCCATCAAACCTTTAGAAAAGGTTTGATCGAAAAAATAGGGGCAAATAAAGATGTATAAAGAACATAGAATAGGGGTTGTCGTGCCTGCACATAATGAACAGGAATTGATAGAGAAAACGCTTGCAGGCATTCCGAGTTATGTGGATAGGATATATGCAGTTGATGATGCTTCCACAGACAATACAGGAGAGGTAATAAAAGAATTTCAGAATAAAAATAAAGACAAAAGAATAGTTTTCACAAGGCATGAGCGAAACAAAGGAGTTGGTGCGGCAATCGTCACCGGGTATAAAAAAGCACGAGAAGACGGGATAGATATTGCAGTGGTGATGGCAGGTGATAATCAGATGGACCCGGAGCAACTACCGAATTTGCTGGAGCCGATTATAGGAGGGAAGGCGGATTATACAAAAGGTAACAGGTTGCTCAGCCCTGAATATAGGAGAGGGATGACAAAGTGGCGATTTTTGGGCAATTCGCTACTTACGCTGTTGACGAAAATAGGATCAGGCTACTGGCAGTTGATGGACCCGCAGAATGGATATACGGCGATAACGAAGAACGCTTTAGAGCGAATACCACTTGATTCTGTTTATCCGTGGTATGGCTACTGCAACGATTTGCTGGTGAAGCTGAACGTGTATGGGTTCAGAGTGGTAGATATAGTGATGCCGGCGAAATATGGACGGGAGAGGTCAGAGATAAAGTATAGCGTTTATATCCCGAAGGTATCGTGGTTATTGCTCAAGGACTTTTTCTGGCGATTGAAGGTGAAATATGTGGTATTCAGTTTTCATCCGCTGGTGTTGTTCTACTTTTTTGGCATTGTGCTGACGCCACTGGGGTTTTTAGGGTTGTTGTATTCGCTGTATTACAAATTTGCACAGGGTGGGTCGCTGTTTGTCAGGGGTGTTCTTTCTTTCTTGTTGTTTATACTTGGCGTGCAGTTCCTGCTGTTTGCGATGCTGTTTGATATGCAGGTGAATGAAAGGGAGAGTAGGAGCGAAAGGTGGGATTGATGACAACTAATCAAAAAATATGTTCAAGATGTATTTCGGATATAAGTATCCCGGGCATTCGATTTGATGAGAAGGGGATATGCAATTTTTGCAGAATTCATGATGAGTTAGAGAAGCAGTATCCACGTGATGAGTTAGGGCAACAAAAACTGAATCAAATCATCAATGAAATCAAAAGAAAGGGGAAAAATAAAAAATATGATTGTGTTGTTGGAATTAGTGGAGGAACAGATAGCACTTACTGCTTGTATATGGCTAAGAAGTTAGGGTTGAGACCCTTAGCCGTTCATTTTGATAATGGCTGGGATTCAGATATAGCAATAAATAATATGAAAAACGCCGTTACAAAACTTGATGTTGATTTAAAGACGGTTACATGTGATTGGGAGGAGTACAAAAATTTACAAATATCCTTTTTAAAAGCTTCTGTTCCAGATGCTGAGATGCCAACAGATATTGCGATTATTTCGGCTCTTTACCGGGTTGCAGCCGAAGAGGGCATACATTACGTTATTAATGGTCATTCTTTTAGGACGGAAGGAACAATGCCTTTAAGATGGTCTTATGGGGATGGGAGGTACATAAAAAGCGTTCATAAGAAGTTTGGAAAAGCAAAATTAAAGACATTTCCAAACCTCACTATTGCCGATTTACTGTATTATGTTTTTGTGAAACGGATACACGTTGTGCCTCTTCTGGCATATATTGACTATCGTAAAGAAGAAGCCAAGAAAATCTTAGAGAAAGAACTCGGCTGGACATATTATGGCGGCCATCATTTCGAGTCCATATATACCCGTTTTATCAGTAGCTATCTACTCCCCAAAAAATTCGGGATTGATAAAAGAAAAATTGACTACTCTGCCCTTATTCGTTCGGAGCAAATGACGAGAGAAGAGGCTTTAGAAAAACTAAAAGAACCTTTTATCGCAGAAAAAGAGCTTGTGGAACATTGCATTAAAAAACTGGGGCTTAGTAGCGAACAATTTGAAGAAATAATGTCTTCTGAACCGAAATCATTTTTGGATTATCCCACCTATTATCCAATTATTAGAGCACTCAGAGTTCCCATTAAATTAGCTTGTAAGTTAGGACTGCTCCCGGAAATTTTTTATGAAAAGTATTTGGGTTAGGTTGATTGCAAATGAAAATTGTCGTTGATATAAACCATCCAGCGCATGTCCATTACTTCAAGAATTTTATATGGGAGATGGAAAAACGGAGTCACGAAGTGTTAATAACAGCGAGTGAGAAGGAAATATCATTTACATTATTAAGCAATTATGGTTTTGATTTTGTTAATTTAGGAACATACGGAAATTCCGTAAGTAAAAAATTCATAAACATCCCTTCCATGGATTTGAAGATGTATAAAGCTGTTAAAAACTTCAAGCCAGACATCTTTCTCGGTTTTGGCTCTATTCGTGCTGCTCACGTTTCAAGATTAATGAGAAAGCCATGCATTGCTTTTGATGATACTGAACATGCCAGATGGGAACATAGATTGTATGTTCCTGTTACAGATGCTATATTAACTCCTACATGCTTCAAAAAGGACTTTGGCAAGAAACAAATCCGTTATAATGGCTATACTGAACTTGCACACCTACACCCGAATTATTTCACACCTAATCCTGCAGTGCTGGATGAGATGGAGCTGAGCAAGGACGATACATTTATCATTTTGCGGTTTGTTTCTTGGAGTGCGAGTCATGACGTTGGACAGCACGGCATAAAAAACAAAATAGAATTGGTGCGGGAACTGGAAAAATACGGGCGGGTGTTTATTACTTCAGAGGGGCAGTTGCCCAAGGAGCTGGAAAAATACAAGATTAAAGTCTCGCCAGAGAAGCTACATGATTTGCTGTATTATGCGAGTTTGTATGTTGGTGATGGCGGTACAACCGGATCAGAAGCAGCAGTATTGGGTACACATGCTGTTTTCGTCTCTACGATTGTTTCAGGATATCTTTACGATGAGGAAAATTATGGCTTAGTTGATGTATTCTCAGATCCAAAGACAGGCGAGGAAGAAGGAATGAAGAGAGCATTAGAGCTCCTAAAAGATAGTAATTTGAAGAATGATGCACGGAAAAGAAGAAGAAAGTTGTTGAATGATAAAATTGATGTGACCGCATTCATGGTCTGGTTTATAGAGAATTATCCGGAGAGTTTTGAGGAGATAAAAGAAAATCCAGAGATACAATACAGATTTAGAAGAGGAGGGAAGTTATGACGGGTTTTAAATATTCTGAATATAAAAATTGTATCCGATATGGAGACTTTCATGTACATACTGATTATACGGATGGAAAAAATACAGTAATTGAATACTGCCAAAAAGCACGACAAAACAATCTAAAATTGATTGCTTTTACAGAACATGTTAGAAAAAGTATCACATACGATTATGATGACTTTTTGTCTGATATTTCTCAAGCAAAATCTGAATTTCACGATATTAAAATATTATCTGGATGTGAAGCAAAAGTTTTGAACATTAATGGTGAATTGGACGCTCCAGAGGAGATCTTAGATCAATGTGACATAGTTGTAGGTGTATTTCACAGTTTCCGATACAAAGATAAGAAAAATTATCTGACAGCATTAAAAGCAATGCTAAGAAATCCTGTTGTCGATATTTGGGGGCATCCAATGCTGTTTGCAGAGAGGCACAATATGAAATTAGAAGAAGATGATTTGAATAAAATAATCAATGTTTGCATAGAGAATGATGTTTTAATAG
>QMVO01000081.1 GCA_003661125.1 Methanosarcinales archaeon | reverse complement strand
CGCCTGTGGGCGGTCCGGGCTTCGTAAGTGAAGAGGAACTGATAAAGCTGGAGCTCATAAGTGCGGATAAGATGGACGAAGGCGTATTATTGAAGTGGCGTGTTATTAATCATACCCGCAATCAAACCGGGTAAGCATAAGCGAGCCAACCCCAGCCCGATAGCTTTTAAAACCATTTTAGTGAGATAGGGCTTGTAGAATAGCTTCGTTTTAGTGTAAAAGAATTGCAACTATTATTGTTATCCACATTGTTATTTGAACACCGAGCATCCACTTGAAATTTGAATCTATCCTTCCATCGATATACTCCCTTAGCCCTCTTATCTCCTCCCTGATCATATCAAATATCCGGTCGTGCTCGCTTACTTTACCCTCCAAGACACTTATCCTTTCTATTACCTCCATTGTAGGATCTTTCCTCCCCGCTTCTTTCATGTTACAAAATAAATCCCGACCTTATATAAAGCTTGAATTCCGTTCTATCCCTCTTACGCCAAAAGAACATCAGTGCTATTATCGTGCTAACAGCGGCGATAAAAATCGCCTGCGTCGCTCCACCACCCTCCAGATTCAGCAGTCCCTGCCCGAGAACAAGTGCAGCGAGAAGCAAAGAGGAACTGATAAGCGCAGCAAAAACGCCCCTCCTTGCTTTATCCCCTGACAACTCGTAAATAAGCGCACCAAATACCGCAGCAACAAATACTACACTCACAAACCAGCCAATTACAAAAGCGATAGTAACACCAGAAGCAATCAAAAGTTCATGAGCATGAGTGAAACCCCTCGTCTCTTCCTCTGATTCCGATTTTAATCCTGCATCAAGTAATAACAACGTCGGTATCAAAACACTCAAAACCTTAACCAGATCCAGCTCATACAGGTTCGATACCTCTAATTCATAGCCGATCGCTAAAGCATAAACGGAGAACAGCAGAAGAAATAAGTCCTTATTATTCCTTATCCCAAGCACGAACATTGGCAGGAGCAACAACAGTGGTAATTTCAATCCCGCTATCAATCCCCCTATCGCCGCTGCAATCACCGCCTGACCCCGAAAGACCCATAAGGGTTTGAAGCTGATCAGCGCTATCATTCTAACACACCCCTACTTCTAATCGTTTCCAAAAGGTCTGAAGGCCCCAAATCTAATGTTCTGACTATCCCATTCAGTTTTTTTATTACTTCTTCTCGTTCTTTATACCTCTCATATAGCCATATAAGTTTCTCCCTGTCCAGCCTCGCTTCGTCATAGAACAAAATAGGGTTGGGCGTCAATAGCAAGATTTTATACCTCTTCCTCAATTCCAGTAAAATCTTTATCAGTTCGCTCGTATTCGCCGTGATGTCAGAAATGAATATCAAGAAAGCTGTGGACGGAAGAGAGCTTATCGCTTCTATCAGTCCAGTAGCGTAACTTCTTCTGCCCTTTATCGCTGGTAATATCTTCTTTATGAACTTCCTGCTCTCTTCTTTTATCTTTATCCCCACAGGCATGGGGGATTTTATTCCCATAAGATTCGCAGGTATACTCCCTATCTTCAACTGCGCTGCCATCTTCTCCACCTGCTCTATCCCCCTGGTTCTCGCTGCTTCTACTCTCTTAACTCCGTAATCGTCATATACTATCAATCCAGCCCGGTAGTTTCTTAATGCGTAGGCGAGCTGAAGCGTCAGCGTGGTTGCGAAATCTATCTTTGAGTTCTTTATCCCCTTCCTCATCTCCTTACCCGCATCTAATACTATATACGCATCACCCTCCCTCTCCTTCAGGAAATCCCTGACTATCAATTCCCCGAGCCTCGTCGTCGCTTTCCAGTCGATATGTCGCCGCTCATCACCGGGCTGAAACTCCCTCAAAGAATCCAGTTCCGGCGTCTGTAAGCCGAATAAGGATTGATATGCTTCTTTGAACCTGAGTGGCTCCCCCGCTTCGGTCTCTTCCCTTATCCTATCCAGGTTCGGGTACACCTCAATTTCTATCGCCGATTCTGAACCCCGCATAAAATCCTCGTAATAAAGTCCCCGCAGATCCTTCGCTCTTATCATGGGCTCCTTCAGTCTGAAAATCCCCCTCATCGGCGTGATAAAATACTCCACTTCCTTTACCTCATGAGCATCCAGAAACAGCGAAGGTCTTTCGGCTTTAAATCCCGCCGGTAAGTTCTCTAAGACTTCTATTTTCAACCTATTATTGCTGAGATTCTTCACCCTCAATTTTGTCTTCACTCGTTCACCATCCTTCAACTTCCTGCTTATCTCCCGCTCCGATTCTATCCGTGGCGAGAAGCCCGCCCGGAGATATATTAAATAGATTAGAATCGCTGATGCAAGCAAAATAGGGAGTACGTTTCTGAAGAGGTAGCCCTGCACAAAGAGCAATAAAACCAGGGTCAGCAAAATATCTTCTCTCTTCATCTTTATCTCAAAACTTCCATGACCTTCTTCGCTACAATTATCAAGAAGAGGAAAAGAATGAAGTATATAGCAGGCTTTAAGCCGTTCCTTATCTCCGGATTTATAAAGCTCCCCCCTACTTCCATAATTACTAAAAGACATATAAGCAACACCGTCAAATGAACTTCTACACTGCGTATAAGCGAGAAAGAAATAACCGCACAGACGGATATAACGAATATTATCGCATCTTCTACATCCATTTATTGATTCCCCCCAATCTCCTCGCCGTGATTTCCACAAGTTCGTGCTCTATTTCAATTTTAAAATCCTCTACTACTATCAATTCCTGTATGCTCTTAGCAATTGAAAGAAGGATAGAGCTGCAAATTGGACACGCAACCTGTTCACACGCTTTCGAGCATATTTTTATCTTCACACCCGCTACGAGCACCCTGATTTGTTCTCCCCTCTCTTCTACTGTTACACTCGTTGCCAGACCAAGCGATTTCAAAACAGCAGAGGCGTTCTCAACCGCATGTAACCCCGCGTTTGTGAAATCCATCTCGGCATAGGCTTCATACATCTTCATCATCTCTCTTCCAAGAGGCGCTAAGAACAGACCCATTTCCCTCTCCCTTCCGACATCGGTGATAAAAAACGAGTTCTCGTCTATTTTCGCGAGGTCAAGCTCAAAATCATCATGCAGGGGCACAAAAATACCGCCATCAGGCAAATTGCTGTATGCAGGGATATAAACCGCTTTGCTTTTCAGCTCTAATGTGTTGATGAGCCTCCTGCAGAGCCGGAAGTATGGTAAGACCATCGCCTTGAAAGCATCATACTTGATGTAATCGGAGGTAGAAAAAGTAAGGACGATGATACCCAGAAATATGCCACCGATACCAGCATTTATCAGGCTTTGATTCTCACCCATAGCGCCTCTGAATGCCAGTATCACACCAATTACCATCAATATGCCTCCCGCTATATACTTGCCCCTTCTCATTCTCCAATACGTAATCTGCGATTGCTTGATTAATAAGCTGCAAGATAATTTATTGGTGGTGAAGGGTGGAATATATTCACTCATTCTTATTCTATCTTATGGTATTATGAACATGCAGACAGGAGCAATAGCGGAGAAGAGGGAGCGAGAAGTAGCAGTTTTAACCACGCTTATCTCACTCTCAGTATTACTCTCACTATTGGTATCACTGCTTATCTCCCCTGTTAGCGCTAACGGGGTTAGACATCTGAGATATTCAGAAGCGAATGCAAGTGACGAGGCTATCTATTCCTTCTTCACCGATGTGCTCAAAGATGCAGGAACGTGTATGGATAAAATCATTGAGGAAAGTCCGGATGCCGATAACCTTGCATCCTCTCTTGAATCCGGGGTCAAAGTTACAGAAGAAGAAAGCAGGTTCTACGCCGCGAAGGGTGTTGAAAGCAATGTATCGTGGGTGGTGAAGCTTTTCTGTTCTCTATCACGTGGAGTCAAAAAGACAACTTCTTCTCAGCTGGCTTTCCTCACCAACTACAAGATTCTGAAGAACGAAAGCGATTACGAGGCTTATGTGCGAGCGAGAACTGCGGTTGTAAACATGAGAGCGGGCGCAGACGCGATAAATTGTTCCTTAGACGCGATTGAGCAGATAGAACTGTGGAATGAAACCTCAAGGCTATTTTTTAACGTCTCCGAGCTGAGGGATAAGCTGAAAGATATTTACGCGCTTATAGACCATTACGAAAAGCTACTTGAGAAGTATGAACTTGAAACGCCGACGTTTGAGAAAATACCTACTTTCATTACTCTATCGTCGAAATATGCGGCTTTTGTGAACGAGCGAGTGAAAATAACAGGGCTTCTTGTGGATTACTACAACGAACCTCTGTGCGGAGCAAATGTGACCATTACGGCGAGCGGTAGAAGAAGCGAGTTGAAAACAGATAGAAACGGGCGTTTCGCATTCATTGCCACAAGAAGCTCTGAAGGGTATCTGAATGTATCTGCATTCTACCCCGGAAACGATACTTATGAGAGTAGCAGTGCGAACATATCCCTCTTCTTCTTAAGATTCCCGGTATCGCTTCACATCGAGGCGAATGAGACGCAGATCAGTGCTAACGAGACGGTGAACTTCACGGGTTCTGTTTATGGCATTAACTCAGGTTATACGGTCGCTCTTACCATATTTGTTAACGACACAAGAGTGAAAACACTTACAGGAACAAAAGACTTCAACTTCTCCTTCCGTTTCCCGAGCCCCGGAACGTATTGGGTATATGCCTTCTTCCCCGGTGATTCGCAGTTTATGTCTGCGAAGTCGAACGTGGTAAAGATAACAGTTAAAGAAAAACCCGTTATTATGAACCCATATTTTTATTTATGGCTTATTCTCATTGCAATCATATTATTCTTTACAGGTCTGTATGCCCGCACATTAAAGAGAAAAACGAAACAAAAAAATAAGACTGCTGATAATCCTGGAACAGAAGTAGCGTCAGGAGAAGTGGAAGAGAGGGGAGAAGAAGAGGCGCATTATGAAGAAGCTTCTGAAGCGAATATTCTGGAAGGTATTAATCTTGAGGATGCTTACAAATTGCTGTTCGACACTATCGTTGAGAAATATGGAATTAAGAGGAGCGCCACACCGAGAGAACTCGTAAAAGCGGTAAAAGAAGAAGCGCCCTTTGCCGAAATGCTGGAAGTGGTAACTGGACTATATGAAAAAGCCGTTTATGGTAATCAGGAACTCACAGTTGAGGAAGAAGAGAGCTATTTCAAACTGATAAAAGAGATTTTAAGTTTAGATGGGATAGGGGGATGAAGTAAGAGATGAGGTGGTTGTATGCTTTTTTGGTCTTCGCAGGCATTTTCTTCCTCATCCTTCCGACTGCTGTTCCGGTGATGAAAACTTCCGCGGACTTCAGCATCTTCAACACGAACTGGAACGGTTGTTCAGAGTTTGCAAAGGTCTTAGCTGATAATGGCAAAATCGTTCCCGTCTTGTATCCTTACAATTCCATTAAGTTAAAAAGAGAGGGAGTCTTAATCGTTGTGGGTCCGGATGTAGGATTCTCATCACTTGAAATAGAGAAGGTGCGGGATTTTGTGGAAGAAGGTGGAACGCTTTTTATTGCCGATGATTTTGGACGTGCAAATTCTCTTTTAGCGGGGTTGGGCATGAACGGGAAGTTTTCTGATAAGCCCTTAGGCGATATATTCTACAGCAGGAGAGCGGATTTCCCGGTTGTTGTGAGGATAGAAGACCCTGAACTTTCTTATGATGTTGAAAAGCTCGTTTTGAATATACCCTCGGTTATTACTGGATTAAAGGGAAGAGGAGGAGAAGAAAAGGTCTTCTCTTCTAAAGTCAGCGTAGTGGGTGAAGTAGGAGAAGGAGAAAGCAGGAGGAGTTATCCCATCATGGCGGAGACGAGATACGGCAAGGGAAGGGTAATCCTGCTCTCAGACCCTGACATATTAATAAACGACATGGCTGTGGAGAACAGGAAATTTATAGATAACATCGTGAGATATCTTGGCTCCGACCTTTTCTATTTCGATGACGCTCACCATTCCGACTTCAATCCGTATTCGGTTACAACCGTTTACATACATAAGGAACTTGACAGGGGGAGAGCATTCCAGATTTTTATTTTCGTTGCGGCATTAATGGTGTTTATAGAAAGCGGGATTGCGAAAGTAATAGGTCAGCTGGTCGGGAGGTTAATACCTGCCGGTAGAGGGGATATGTTTGAGGGGCTACCGGAAGATATAGATAGAGAAAGACTTAAAAGAATAGTGAACGAAATAAAAACAGGGTCAAAGTTTGAATCGGGCGAGGGGAATGAACGGCGGAAGGGAATTTATAGAACGACTAAAAGAGGAGGTTGGTAACGTAGTTGTGGGTATGGAAGAAGTCACGGAGCTGCTGGCGGTTGCTATGCTCTCCGGCGGGCATGTCTCACTGGAAGGGATACCGGGAGTTGCAAAGACGACGATTGCCAGGGCTTTCGCAAAAGCCATCGGGCTATCTTTTTCTCGCATTCAACTAACTCCTGACCTGATGCCCGCGGACATCACGGGGAGTGTGTTTTATAACGAGAAAGAGAAGGAATTCGGTGTGAGGAAGGGACCGATATTTGCGAATATCGTCCTGGCGGATGAGATAAACAGAGCGACACCGAAGACACAATCAGCGTTGCTGGAAGCGATGCAGGAGCAGCAAGTTACGATAGAAGGTG
Source organism: Methanosarcinales archaeon (assembly GCA_003661125.1). GTDB lineage: Archaea > Halobacteriota > Syntropharchaeia > Alkanophagales > Methanospirareceae > QMVO01. The sequence goes on along the minus strand of QMVO01000081.1, from coordinate 688 downwards.
CTACTTTCCCGCTCCCGAGACCGTTCTTAGCAATAGCAACCATGAATCCTGTTGAGACTGAGGGGGTTTACAAGTTGCCCGAAGCTCAACTTGACAGGTTCATGATAAAAATCCAGGTTGGCTACCTCGATAGGGAAAAGGAACTGGCTCTGCTAAGGAGGAAGGAAAGGGGTGAGTTCAGTGCCGTGGAGGAGATAATGGACGGTAATGGTGTTCTTTCGTTAATGAAGGATGCACGCGAGGTAAAAGCAAGCGAAGCCATCCTCAATTACATATACGAGCTCATATCAAGAACGAGAAATGATGAACGAGTCTTGCTGGGTGCGAGTCCGAGGGCTTCAGAGCACCTGTTATTCGCTTCTAAATCCTTAGCATTTCTTAGAGGGCGAGAGTATGTGATACCGGATGATGTGAAAGAACTGGCACCTTACGTATTGAGCCATCGGATAATAATAAATGCGGAATACGAAATAGACGGTTTTAAGAGTGCGGATTTAGTTAAAGAGATTATAGACGCGGTAGAGGTTATTACATAAGTATAAGCAATGACCCGAGCAAGTAAGCATTCACCAAATACACCTTGAAGTGGATTTACGACTATTTATTGCTTCTTCTCCCACTTATACAGGTCCAGCACCTGAGACAATGTCTTTCCGCGCTTTATCTCCTCCCTTACACGTTCCTCATT
>QMVO01000080.1 GCA_003661125.1 Methanosarcinales archaeon | reverse complement strand
GCTTCGCTTTCTTCCTCGCTCACACTCACAAACGGGCACTTCCATGAAGATTCAACATCCTGTTTCAGCTTCATGCTCGCTACGTCCATGTAGCTCGGTGCCCGTTTGTATGAGTGCTCGCTTCGGCGCTTCGCAAGACAAGCTTTCTGCAATGTGAAAACCTCTGCCTCTTCACATGAATCGCTTAACGGTATCCCACACGCTCATCCAGCCTCACGAGCGCCGAGTGAGCATCCATACAAAACGACCTCGAAGTCGCATGGATGTGGACGAGAGCGAAGCTGAAGCAGGAGGCTGAATCTTCGCGTGGGTCGTTTTGTGGATGCAAACGAGGGAAAAAGCGAGTGCGAGCGTGAGGGATTCGCCACTTTCGTCCGTTTGTGAGTGCGAGAGAGGAAAAAAGTAGAAAGCTTCGCCATTGCATTCCAAATGGTACCAACTTTTTAACAGAAATCCGATTTGACAGGTCAAGGAAAATCTGGTAGTATGTATCCACCCCAGGTGGGTAGGGAGTGATGATAGGATGGAAACCACAAAGGAAACCGAAAGAAGCGAAAAAGATGAAAAATTGACCTTCACTGTCACCGGAATGACCTGTGCTACATGTGCGCGGACCGTAGAAAAAGCCGTTTCGAAAATAGCGGGTGTCAAGTTCGTTGCTGTAAATCTGGCGACTTCTACTGGCTTCGTGGTTGCTGAACGCCCCGTTACCATGGACGAGATCAAGGCTGCCGTGAAATCCGTGGGTTATGGTATATCCACCGAAACGCTGGAAGAGATAGAAACCAAAAGATATCTCCAATCGAAACGAGATCTCATGGCTGCGTGGATCATAACGGTTCCCCTGGCAGTATTGATGATCTATCACATGTTCATCTCGAAGATTCCCAGTTTTGAGATTCTTGAGCTCTTTGCAGGCGCGTTCGTCATCTTCTTCGCAGGGAGAAGGACCATAACAGGAGCCTGGATAGCGCTCACCCACCGGCACACCAACATGGATACGCTCATATTCTTTGGCGCGTCAGCATCCTGGATTACCACACTTCTTTCAATACTCGGTGTGCCCGTCGCTTCCTTCAGCACCATTGGGGTCATGATAGTGGCTTTTCACCTTACAGGTAGATTCATCGAATCACGACTGAGGGACAGAGCCGCTAAAGAAATAAAAGCACTGTTGAAGCTTCAATCGAAAGAAGCTCGGGTGATAACCGAAAAAGGAGAAGTCATGATCCCAATTGAAGCTGTGAAGGAAGGCTTTTTTGTGGCGGTCAAGCCAGGTGAGCGGGTGCCAGTAGATGGAGAGATCGCCGAGGGCACTTCCAGCGTTGACGAATCCATGATCACAGGAGAGTCTATACCAGTACGCAAAACCATAGGTGATGAAGTCGTTGAAGGTTCCCTCAACCTAACAGGTTTCCTGAAAGTGCAGGTCGCACGTGTGGGAGAAGACACGTTTCTCTCACAAATGATCAAGTTGATTCAAGAAGCCCAAGGTGCCAAGGTTCCCATTCAAGCTTTAGCCGACAGGATTACCAACTGGTTCGTTCCCACCATAATCTTGCTGGCAACCGCCGGTGCAATCCTCTGGTACTTTCAATTCGAGAATCTCCAGCCGTTCCTCGACAAAGCTCGCGAATTCTTACCATGGGTAGTCAGCACTGTGGATCCTCTATCGGTTGCCGTTTTCGTATTTGTGGCCACCATCGTGATCGCGTGTCCCTGTGCTTTGGGTCTTGCGACCCCCATGGCTTTGGTTACTGGAACAGGCCTTGCAGCAAAAAAGGGGCTGATCATTCGGAACGCCGAGGTCATACAGACATCGAAAGACGTCAAGGTAGTCCTCATGGACAAGACGGGTACCATAACTGAAGGACAGCCGAAAGTCGTGAACCATAGCTTGAGCAGTGAGGAGCACTTAATCGTCGCCGCCATTGAAACTCGTTCCAACCATCCCCTGGCCAAAGCCATCGCCGGCTCTGTCGACACTGGTAATCCCGATTTTTTAAATGTAGAGGTGGAGAATGTGGAAGAACGGGTAGGCGAAGGGGTCAAGGCTACTATCAAAAGTCATACTTATTTTATAGGGAAGCCTGAAAATCCAGAAGTGTACCGCGACTCTTTGATGGAAGGTAAAACAGTTGTGGAAGTACGAAAAGACGACAAAAGAATTGGCCACATAGTGATAGAAGATCCTATACGCGAAGATTCAAAGGAAGCAGTCGAACACTTGAAAGTGATGGGAATAAGGCCAGTGATGGTGACCGGAGATAACGAAAAAACTGCTCGTGCTGTCGCGTTGCAAGTGGGTATTGAAAAAGTCCATGCGGGCGTCAAACCATCGGAAAAGTTAGATATCGTCCGTCGGTACCAATCAGAAGGTGCGAAAGTTGTCATGGTGGGAGACGGCATGAACGATGCTGCAGCTCTAAAAGGAGCGGACGTGGGAATCGCCATGGGTTCTGGAACTGATTTAGCCATAGACAGCGCCGACATCGTGATAACCAAGGGAGGAGTGTCAAAGATAGTCGACGCCGTAGAAATCTCCAGATTGACCTTTAAGGTTATCAAGCAAAATCTTTTCTGGGCCTTCTTCTACAACGTAGTGGCTATCCCCACGGCCATGATGGGTCTGCTCCATCCAGTAATCGCAGAAGTAGCTATGGCCCTCAGCTCTATTACAGTGGTGCTCAATTCTTCGAAAATAAGCAGGGAAATAAGGAGAGGAGGTGTGGAAATGAAGGAATACGTACTCAGTGTACCAGACATGTCTTGTGGGCACTGCAAAATGAAGATTTCGAGCGCTTTGGAAGAGCTTGGAGCGAAAGAGTTTTCGGTGGATCTGGACTCCAAAACCGTGCGTGTCAAAACAGAAGATCTCGAAAAGATCAAGACAAAACTGGCCAAGATCGAGTATCCCGTGGTAGAGGCTAAGGAGGTGTGAAAGATGTCAGAATCAGACAACTTCAGCAGCTGGAGAAAAACTCCCCCAGAGGTGACCGTGCTTTAGTCAGAATGAGACAGAAAGCCTACTCGGACGGCACGATACCCGCCAAGTACAAAGCTTCGATGGCTCTGTGCATGGTAGCAGCGGATAAATGTGACCCTTGTCTGAAGCCCCACGTTGAAAAGGTCCACGACCTCGGGTAACGAAAGCCGAGTTCAAAGAAGTACTGGAAGTGAGAGTTGCCTTCGCTGGATGCGTAGGAGAACAATGGGCACTGAAAACGTGGAAGATACGGAAGAAAGAACACGAAAAAGACAGAGGATGTTGCTGAACCTTGTGATTCACCCCCATCCTTAGAGGGGTTAATTTTCCCGGCGGAAAGTCGCAAGGAACACCCGCTATTGAGGAGTTTTTCAGCCGCGGCATATTGCGTGAAGAATCACTCGCCAATCGAGCCTTTCAGCACCACGCCAGATCACGTACAACACTGCGTATCCGTTTCTTCCATTGGTGTTATAATTTTCACATCAGGGGGGATTTCATGGCAGTCTTCAAGTACAGTGCCATCGACAGAAAGGGTAAGCGTGTAAGCGGGAAAATCAGCGCTCCTACCAGTCTTGAAGCAGTGCGGACACTCACAGGGCAGGGTCTCACCGTTATAGATATAGAAGAAAGAAAAAGCACGGGTTTTCTCCTCGATCTTGGACGTTTTTTCACACTTTCAACAGCTGAACTCGCTGCGTTTTCGAGGCAACTCGCAACGATGGTGGGGGCGGGCGTACGCGTGCGCGATGCATTGGTGATACTGTCGGAGCAGCCTGTTTTCTCGAAGAGGTTCAGAAGATACATACGGAATGTCGTGATTTCTCTCGAGCAGGGGAAGAGTTTGGCCGATTCCTTTGAAGAACAGAAGGTTTTCGATCCTCTCTTCATAAACATGGTGAGTGCTGGCGAATCTGGAGGCGTGCTCGATGAGACACTTCAAAGGATCGCTTCCTTTTACGAAAGTGCTCTGGCGCTTCAAAACGAAGTGAAGTCTGCCATGTCGTATCCCAAATTCATCCTCCTCTTCGCTGTGGTCTTGGTGTTGGTTATCACCATATTCATTCTTCCTAACTTGATATCCGCATTCGGTACCGTTCCGAAAACAGGGGTCATTAACATTCTTATGGGTCTCAATGGATTCATAAAAGCTCGATGGCCTCTTCTTATTCCCCTCGTGCTGGCAGCTTACATCGGATACAAGATATTCATGAAGACTCGAGCGGGTGCCACAGTCAAAGATTCCCTTGGGACATTGATACCCCCAATAAAGGTTCTGCGGAATGACATGGCCATAGAAAGATTCTGCAAAACCTTTGCTACACTGATCGAAAGCGGTGTGGGGTTAGAAGACGCTCTTCACATGGCTGCGGAAGTCTCCGAAAGTCCGAAACTGGAAAAAGCTGTTGTCAACGCCATCGAAGATATTAGGGGAGGAGACAGCGTCAGCAACTCACTCGCGAAACAGGGGGTGTTCCCACAATTGGTGATAAGCATGATAGAAACAGGTGAGGAAACGGGACGAATAGGTGAGGTGATGCACAAGGTAGCCGGATTTTATGAAGATCGTGTGAGGGTGGGCATCAAAAAAGTCGTGTCTTTGGTGGAGCCGATGATGATCGTCATGATAGGCGGATTCATCGCCTTCTTAGCTTATACTATGTACACAGCGATCTTCAGCTTGCAGCAGGTGATTGGTGGTTGAGTACCCTAATCGAGTTCATTTTCTCCTTGGTCATCACTGTTCTCTGTCTAACCTGTATTCTCCCTCTCTTTGGAATGGTCGATGCCATAGAATCCCTTATGGATGAGGTCGTGGTGGTAGCCGCGGTAGACCGTTCACAGACAGTTTCAAGATATACTGTAAAAACGCACAGCTTACAGAGGGCAGTGATACCTGAGGGGCTTTGGATCGATCAAAGGCACGTGGTACCGATGGATGATCTGTCGTTTTTGTCAAGTGGAAGGAAGCTGAACTTCAACGATGGTTTCTGCTCGTTGGGTGGCACGCTGAAGGTTGGTGATAGGACGTTTGTGGTCTTACCCGTGACGGGTGTAGTGAAGAGAGGAGATTAGAATGGCACTCTTCAGACAGTTCGTAGTCGCGGTGACACAAAACAGCTTGGTGGTCTCGGGAATTCGAGGCGAGATCAAAAAGAAGCGTCTCTTTACTGTAGCGCACGCTGAATCCAAGAGAGAAAACCCTGAAGACCAGCACCCTTTCATCGAAGTGTGTTCGAGTATACGGCCAGACCCTGAAGATTACGTGATAGGAGAACTCCCTGCTGAAGAGATCGTGTTTCGCAGGATAACCATGCCAAGGCTGGTTTTCGAATCCACTGTGGGAAAAGAAAAGGGAGCATTGAAGCTTCACATCGCCACGGAAATCGGGATTGATCCTTCTTCTTTCACAGCCCAGGTACTCAGCGTCATACCATCTGGAGACGTGAATTCCATCGTGGTCGTTATTGCCAAGGTTACCACTATCGCCAATCACGTATCTTTCCTAACATCGGCGGGTTTCCCGGAGCCAGATGTTTTAGAGGTAGCACCGATAAAATGGTTACACACAGTGGACTGGGCTTCCGCATCACCTTCTTGCTTTGTGATGGTGCTTGACATTGACTACACAGCGCTCTGCCTCTTTCACGATACAAAGCTTCTCAATGTCTACGTTTCCTTGGAAGATAACCTGGCAAACGCACTTGGAGCGCTGGCAGACGTTTTGGGTACTGACGAATGGACAGCACTTGAAGAAATCCGTTCGGGTAAACTCGACCCTTCGGTCATTCAAGACGTATTCTCAGGTATGTTCCCATACAATCTCGCCAGGCACGTGAGTTATTTGGTAGGCTCCACTCCTGAGTTACCTTCGGGGCGTGTGAGTGATCTCATACCGGTAGCCTACGTGGTCTCACCGTCTCCAAATTGCAGCAACGTTTTGGTAGAAGCGCTCAAGATTACAGAATCTTTCCCATTTCCAGACGTGTCCATTGAAGTAGCTCCCTCCGTCTTGCAACGTACGAAACCGGATATGGGAGCACTTCCCTTGGTATTGAGAGGGGGTGAAGACCTCGTTAAAGGTCAACTTGTACCAGCACAAGGTTAGAAAGCTGAAACTTCAGACATTTTTGATACTGTTGGGTTCTTTGGTGATCGCGGGACTTTCTTTGAATTACCTCTTTTCAACGTACCTTTACCTGACCCAGTCGTCCATCGTGAAGAGGGAATTTCCGGTGATCGCGAAGCTGGGCGTTAATATTTCGGGGGATGTTTCAAAGACTCTCGAACGCGTAAAATCGAGAAGTGATCAACTAAAACGTGAAAACCAAAAACTCCAAAAGCAACTCACCAACGCGAAGAATTTTCTGAATACTGAGATGGTTGAACACGATTATTTCACCTTACTGAGCGAATTCGGTGAGAAGTTCAACGGGGAGAGATACGTTCTAAAATCACTGGTTTATTCCCCAACAGAACTAACCCTCTCTTTGTGGGAGATAACGGAAACCCAACCTATGGCGGAACGTTTGTTGCAGGTACTCGCTGCAAAGCACAAGATGATTCTCACGAGAAACGCGTATTATCAGTATTCGCTCGGGCGACTCAAGGTGATAGAACTTTCTGTTTCTCTAAAGAGGTGAGGAAGACGGTGAAGTCTTTTCATAAAGTTCTCGTTCCACGCACCGTTGGAATCATCGTTTCCTTGGCAGCTATGGGAGTTATCATAGGTTTTGGCTTCGTTCCAAAAGCTCTCACGCAATGGCGCGCCCTGAGGGAATTCAAGTTGGTGGCTACAGAACTTCAAAAAATAGCCGCGGAAAACGAGCGTTTGAAGGGAGAATTTGCGAAACTCAACGACTTCATTAAGAATTATCGAGAGCTGGAATACTCTGGGATAACACACGAGGAAGGAGAAATATCGTGGGAATTCAAGAATGATGATCCTCTTCTCATGAAGATTGTTTCAGATATGGTGAACAATCGAAGGTACAAACTGGAAGAGCTGAAGCTAACCAACTCGCTATTAACGCCGTTTGGTTTTGCAGATACCAACTTCGCGGTGAAACTTCAACTGCGGTACTCCAAGCTGGTGGTGCCATGAAAAAGAGAACGCTGATTCTCATCGCGATCGCGGCAGGGATATGGGCTTTCGTGTTCATCTTCTATCTATGGCCGGTCTTCTTTGGTAAGGAAAAACCGGCTAAACTCGCTCGATCTTCACGACCGGCGAGTTCAGTGGCTCTAAAATTACCCGCGTTGGAATTAGGAGAAGCGACACCGGTCAAACTCAACTTGAATCTCGCACCTTTCAAACTGAAAGAACGACAGGAATTCACCAAGCTTCTCCTTGAAAGCTCTAAAAG
>QMVO01000079.1 GCA_003661125.1 Methanosarcinales archaeon | reverse complement strand
TCCATTTTCTAATACGTTTTCGGTTACTACAACATCATGTGAAGAATAAATCTCTATACCACCACCGTTTATGAATTGATTTCCTTTAACCAAATTATCACCACAACAGAGACCACCATTAAATTCCAATCCATCATAGAAAGTACAGTGGTAAAATAGATTGTTTATGACTTTAATAGTGCCACTACCAACCGCAAACATTGCTCCTCGTCCACCATTTTTAAATTCACAATCCTTTACAGTGGGATATACAGCAGCACCAAGATATATCAAGCAGGAATGATCTTCTCCATCACCGATAATTTCAACGCTTGATATACAGGTATTCCATAGCTGTGCTCCTCCTATACCGACATAACCAAAAGCTGTAGAAGTAGACAGACCGTCGATAGTAAAGTTTTCTATTATAGTATTATCAGTCCAGTTTTCTGGGTGGTTTTCATGATCTTGTGGATATTTTACTCCATAAGGTTTCCAAAAATAGGGATTATTATCTATATCTTGACATCTTTTTCTCCAATCATCCCATCTACCAATCACTATGGCATCGGTGTCTTCAGCGGTTACATGGATTAGTGTTGCACCAATACCTTGTCCTCTAAAAGTAATATTGTTCTCCCGGATTCTGATAGGTGAGGAAATATTAAAAGTTCCGTTATTAAGTTCGACTATTCCTCCATCAAGACAAATCATATCCAATGCTTCCTGCATAGGATGATCAATTCTGGTTACGGAAGAATCAGTTACATTGACTAACCTATAACTTACACATTCCTGAGTTGTAAGAGTGTATATTGAAGAATTAGCATAATCTGACTCATTTGATGTGTTAAAGCTCCAAGTCCTGTAATAGTAAGTCGTAGCTGGCTGTAAGCTCCATAATTTCACCATTGGAGTGGTTGTGTTATTGCTCCAACTTGAAAAGAAAGAATTTGATAAATCAGGATTAACAGAATACTCCACAGTATTATTAGCTTCAGAAGAAACATTCCAGAGAATCCAGACTGTCGTTGCCATAGGTGTATTGTTAGTAACATTTGAGATGGTTATAGCATTCGCTCCTGTATTAAGAATCAAGAAAATCACAACTACCGCTACAAAACCTAGAAATGCCCTTCTGGCTACATCCAGCATTTTTGTTACTCCTTTTTATCTTGCTACTTATAGTAATATCTAATACTACCGTAGACAGTCTGCGAACTCGCTCCTGTACCCGCACACACGAACAGATAAGGTTTTGTACTCAGTGTATCGTTTATCTTACCGTTCAAGTTACCATCGAACATCCTGAATGATCCTTCCCAGTAATATCCCTCTGCAAAACGTGTCGCCGCATCGTCACTCGACGCAGTATTAAGATGGAAATATGCATCATCGCTTGGTGTACCACTGAAGTATACTCGTACTTCTTTGATTATGTATTCACTACCATCTTCCATCTCTGTCAGTTGATGTGCTACCGGACTCTCTCCAACGGAACTCACCGTAAACTTCTTGCTATCCTCTTTGAACCCCGGTGGGATACTTATTGCAGGTATATATGACATCTTATCGCTCTCCTATTATATAATATACCAATCACTACCATCAGAAATAAAAAAATACGATTCGTATTGTGTTGATATCTCTTTAGAAGCTTCTCCATCTATACTACCACCGTTTGGTACTACAGTCACCACATTCGTCGATGAGTCTATCTTTTTGACATTTACTTGCAAGTCTTTTGAAGGCGCAGGTAGTGTTATTGTGATGTCGCCCGAAGTGGCATCAACGAGCACGCAATCACCATCGGAAGCAGAATAATTTGTATTTTTTGATATCACATTCCATCTCCCAGGAGCACTACCCCATACAGGATTTGCGCCGGCACCCTGCGTTTTTAGGTACTGTCCCGATGTCCCTGCTGCTAATCTGACAACATTACCGCTACCATCAACATAGAAGATATCTCCCTGTGCAATCCCTGAAGGAATCTTGAACACATTATTCGCTGCAACTCCCGCATCAGCACCGTCTACTTTATCAGAATCATCAACGAGGTTATCTTCATTTGAATCGTAGGTCGGCTTCGTCATCCATTTCGGGTGGTATGCCATTTCTTATCCCTCTACCTATATAATATCTTTGTTTTTATATAATATAAACTTAGAGTATATACCATTCTGACCCATCACAATAAAACTCATAAGATTCATATTGCGTTTCGAGTGTGAATGTTGTATCCCCATCTATGTTCGCAGTTCCTGCATTGACAGTGACATTGTTTGAAGACGAATCAACCTTCTTGACTGCGACTCGTGCATTAGCTGCTGGTGATGGTAATGCGATTGTAATCGCACCCGTAGAGGCATCAGCAAGCACAAACTCGTTTGTAGATGCTGTATAATTTGTGGAGACATGCTTTAATGTCCATCCACCACTCGGAGGCACATCGGAAAAAGACAAGCCGTCCTCCTCAGCCTTAACACTAACAAATTTTGAAGCATAGCCTGAATAGGAAGAAGGTGTATCGCCCAGTTTCAAAAATGTCTCTCCATACTCGCTTTCAATAGCATCAATTAGAGTATTCCCATCGTTAGGGCACACATAATCACTTGGATTCTTATCATCGGGTATTGCAATTACATAGCCACACTCACTACACTTCGCATACTTTGTCATAGGCTTGTGCTTTTTAACTTATAATATTTTTATACATATATTTTTTCTCTTTTCAACGTCCAACACCAAGCAAGGTTAGAGCTGGAGCATAAGAAACTTCGCCATAATCTTGCCAATAGTCATCATTCCAGTAATTTTCTGCCCAATATGTCGAGGGCCAGTATCCTGCAGTCAACAAGCTCATTCCTTTACTATCACCTTTCTACCTAAAGAGCAGGTAGCATGATTATCATGTTCCATCAAGTGTGATAGCAGTTCGATTTCCATCGGAATCTACAGTAGCAGTAATCCGATCCTTAGTATCTGCAATGTCACGGAACCTTACTGTTGTTGTGCCACCACCACTCGATTTACCTGCAAGTGCTGCAAAGATAATACGTAGCATCTGCCTGAAAGTAGTGCTATCTTCAACGACCTCTTCAAAGATATCATCAACACCTGCATCAGATAATGAGAAGCCAGCCTTGTCAGTAAGCGATCGCGTATCGACAGACCACACATCTGCAGCGGAATGAGAAGACCGTGAGGAGATGTCTGCATCTAAATGAGCAAGCCTTGTCTCTGTACAAACAGAAGCAAGAGCAACTGGTCCTTCGCTAAGATTATCGAGGTAATTTGCACGCGTAGCAGTAAGTCTCGAAAGAAGCGTATCAATATCTGAGGGGATATTTGCTGCATCCAATTCTGCTAACCTTGCCTCTGTACATACACTTGCCAGTGCCGCATTATCTGTACCGCGCATATCATCATTTACCTTGCATCCTTCAATTTTGTGGGTTGATGGATCATAGCCTGAATCTGCGAAATCTTTTAGGTCACTCGCACTTTGTGCTTCTCCCCCGATCTGAACGATATCAACTTCGAGTTTGTCCGAGCCAAAAAGTGAATCATAGACATTTGCTGGCAATACCATATATTCATGCCAGACTGGGAGAGCGCCAGATTTATGAACCCACAACTGAAGTCTACCCGCAGTGTTGGTATCGGTTGCATCAAGCGAGCAATTGTAAATCCCGAGTTCATCATGAGTACAATCAGAACTTTCATTTTTCTGTGCTATATCGCCACCATTCTTCGATAGCCTGACATCAGCCTGTGTGATGGTGAGCGCAGTCTCGGCAGTCTTACCATCCGTATCATCAATAAACGGACCAATTTTTACGGTCACTGCCGTGCTCTGTCTCAAGAATTGCATATTCCACTCCTCCTATGTCCTCAACATACGATAATGATGCATCGCCTGCGGTACGATGCCGGCTGGCGGCGCGGCTGAATATAACAGTTCCGCTTCCAGCGGGTGATAGAACATGCAAAATGGGTCGGTATATAATAGCCATATCTCCATAGGATTCAAGAATCTCTTATAGATGCGGAGAATCGAGAGAGTACCATAAAAAGCTTGATCTGAATCAAAGCCTCCACCAACACTGTCTTGTTCCTGCCCTATTATCATTCTTCTATCAGTACCATGATTAATCGTATATCCTGATTGTAACACTCCCGAACATACCACTTCGGCATCTTTATACAGTTTTGTCTCACCTCCAGAGCTCTTCCATGTCCAAACTATATGATGTAGATTACCATCAGTAGCTGAAACTCCTGAAGAAAATTGAACATTTCCTACAAACAAAAGAAATGCATTATAGTCATGCAAGAGTATTTCGTTATCGCTATGTGTCGTTGCATAAGAAATAGGAGTCCCGCTATGAACAGTATCTGAAGATTTCATCCAAAACTCAATTGTAAATTCTGTGGACAAAGCAGTAAAATCATCCCCGCAATCAACATAATCATTATCAAAGCTTAAAGCTGGACCGAAAGTTTCTGTTGTCCATACCGGGCAATAACTCGCTGTGCCACCCCCAAGCGAGCCATGATTACTATTACCACTCAAATCGAAAACGGTATTGCCACCTCCTTCATTGAACAGCCAACAGCCGACAAGCCCTTGGGCGAGTGGATGATATGGATTGAGAAGCACACCATACATGGGCTTTTCATATGGATGCCATAGTCCTGCACGATACTGAGAATGTACGCTCATACTATCTCCTGAGAATATAATCTGTATTTAACAGTGTTGCCGCTCGATGCCAAAGATGTACCTGTCTTATTCTTTATTAGTAGTTTACCTTGATCAGGTGTAGTGAGCAAGAACCTTGCAAACACACGCTGTGCAGCATTCACTTCACGTAGTGGCACGATTTTATCGGGTGCTCTCGCAGGCGTTACCGAATCCGACCCATCCTCGAAGTTCGTGCCGTCTGTGCGGGCAAGCAACCATACATGGATTGCGGGATTGGTTTGCCCACTTAAATCAATCGAAGCTAAATAAATCTCGACATCCATATACAGCTTGCGATCTGTGCCTGAAGCTGTAAAATCAATAGCCGAGCCGAGTTTATTACTGTCGTTCGCTAATGAATCCAGTTCTGTGCTCAAATATGTTACAACCGAATCATACGCAGTCCATCTAAGTTCACCCATTTTTCACTCTCCTCCTACTACTATTCATTTTTCGGTATATACTAAATGACCTGAAACGGGATTACCTGCCGATAAGTTAAGTACCAGAGCTTCACCTGCTGCTGTTTCAAATAAACCTGCTGGTGAAAATGCTGAAGAGATACCACCATTGGCAGCAAATGACATATCACCTGATAAAGTGCTACCACCTGATGATTTCCATTGAACCGTGACAGCGTTACCACAAACTAAACTATATTGTAAGACTCTAATTTTCTTCCCAGTTACTGCCGCTACGATAGTGTTATCTCCTGCGCTTGCTACATCTATTTCCGCGTATTTCGGTACTATTCCATATCCAGTATTGCTTATCGGCATTTCACCTCTTGCATCCCTATGCCCTTATAGCCTCACCTTCCGCGGTATAGTATAATATTATAGAGTCGCTTGCATCCAAATCGTCACCCACCCGGAACTTCTTACCGTCTGCCTGTAGCCTTATGTGCCCCGCGGCGGATGCGTTACCATCACCCTTTGCATCTACTGTCAGCTCGGTGTATGCTGCGGCGATACTGCCATCTGAGCCTGTGGATTTGTACGCTTTTGTTATCTCTATTGCCTCTACACCCGGTATTTCTATATCAGTATTCGCCGTCTTCGCGCTCGTTATAGGGATTGTCGCGTACATCACTATAATACGCTATTGTGAATTTCTTTATAAAAACTTTTTCTAATCTCACAAAATCGTCTTCAACAAAACCACGACCCAGCCAATGACCCCAATCACGAAACTTATCATCAATCCAACCATCCATTTTAAATCTCTATTACGCGCGCGGGCACTTTCGTTCATACACTTCTCTACCTGTATACACAACCGCTCTATCTCGCTTTTTAAGTCATTGAAGATATATTTCGATAGGCTTTCGTTCTTCTCGCGCAATACCGCAACTTCGCTCTTCAGTTCGCTTATCGCGTTAATGATTTCTTTTATCTCGGTGCCGTTCACTGTGGCATCACAGTAAAAAGAAATACAGGGAATAAATAAAAAACTTTTTATATACTTATAGTAATTATAATAACTACTAACCATGAAAAAACTACTCGCAACCATAACGGATGAAGCGTACGAAGCGCTTAAAGCTTTTAAAGAGGAGAACGGATTCGCCAATATTGATACAGCACTTGATGAACTATTGAAGAGAGAAAGGAGAGAGATAAAATGGGGGAAGAAGAAAAATTAGAGGGTGAGGAATTCCTGTTTTATGCAATTACTCTGTTGTATGGATACGAAATATTTGCAGCGTGAGGGGCTATGACGAAGAAACTTTCCTATGTCCTTATAGGCGATGATGTAGCAGTTAAAGGAGTAAGCACCCGAAAAGAATGCCTATTAACAGGGCTATGGTCATGGAGCAGGAGCGTAGAGAGGTACGGAGCGAAAGGCGATGTGAGGCTATTAAGAAGGAAAGAGGATTTAGAAGAGTACGATATCTGTCATGTCAATCTAACAGGCGGTAACTTCGCACTATTAGAATATGTAGGTGAACAGCTAAAAAACAGCTCAACAAAGCTCATGGCAAACATAGATTTTACAATTGCCAATCTCGATAACTTCCAATACCCGACGATGCTAAAAACTGTATTTAAGCATGTAGATATACCGTTTCATGTAGAGCCCAAGGGCGCTCGCTGTTTAGAACTTCTGCTTAACAGAAAGGTTTATGTGATGCCGCATCCGTGTGATATCGAATGCCTTGACAAACACAAAAAAGAGGAAAGAGAGCCATATATCGCTACCTTTTATCATCGCTATCACCCGATGGTGAATGTACTCTGGCTCGCGCAGATTAAAGTGCCTATATATCATGTACTCATAGGCTATACTAAAGGTATGGTTCCTACTCTACCGTTGTTCGATGAAGTTTTTGGTTATATACCGTTCATGGATGTTATTGATACACTTTCCCGCGCGAAGTTCGCATTGGACCTCTTTCCACATCCTGTGTACGGGCGAGCGGTAGTTGATGCAGCGGCATTAGCGATTCCTACGGTATGTTCTAATGAGATAGAAGCCTGTCGCAGATGCTTCCCTAACCTTTGTATAAATCCGTGGGATGTGAAAAAAGCAAACGAACTATTCAATGAACTCATTAAGGATGATGATAAGTACATACAAATCTTCAAGAACGCGTACTATGCAGCGGAATATTATGGCTATAAAGCTTGCTAT
>QMVO01000078.1 GCA_003661125.1 Methanosarcinales archaeon | reverse complement strand
TTTTAAACGGATGCTCCTCTTCACTATGCCAGCTACTCCGGCACTTCCGGATGGAGAGCATTCTTCCGAAGGGTTCCACCATTTTAAGATGAATTACACAGTCTGCGAGATACATAGGCGTGATCACTTCTTCCCCTCCCATATACCCCTGAACACCATGCTCCTCAAGCGTTGCGACTACCGTTCCTATCTTCTTCGCTTCTTTGAACAGGGAAGATATAAGCGAGCGCTGTTCATATTTACTGTCCTCTGCCCATATAATAGGTGTGAGCGGGTCAATGACTATTCGTGCCTCTGAACCTTTCCATTCGTTCACAAAACTTGGAAAATCATCCCTAATGAATTTTGAGAACTCTATCCCGCCTGCTTCAAGCAATACAAGTAATCCAAGTTCAAAATACTCGTCCACATCAACCCAACCCATCTCTTTGCACTCCGCTACTATCTGTTCCCTGTTCTCTTCTAAGGAGATATATATCGCTTCTTGACCCTCCTCAAGCCCTTTTCGTATGAATTGGTTTACAAAAGTTGTCTTACCTGCACCCGGAGCGCCTACAACCACCGTGACCGAGTTCTTATTAAACCCACCGTCGAGTAACGGATTCTATACTCTATCTCTTGGAGTTGCTTTCGCAATTCCTCCTCTCGTTTGAGCATGTTCTTCTCGTCCACCTTTTTATTCAGTATCTGGTTTTCGATAATATAACTTACTTTGTCCGTTTCTATCAATACGTGAACAAAATGGAAATCCTTACTCAGGAGGCATCCTAAAAAGGCTTGCTCTGCTATATCAGAAAAAAGGATGCCACCATAACTGAACTGATAAAGAACACGCTTGGTTTTTGTTTTTGGTAAGTTCACGATAATCGGAATAAGTGTTTTTGCTTTTTCAATCAAACTGATTGCCTCTTTGTCCATGCTCACTTTTCCTGACGATGCCACTATATCCCCGTTCTTTGCGAACACGAAAGCGCTCTTTATTCCGTCTATGGTGGACAACTTCTTTATGCAACTCTCCATCTGTTCCCAAATCGCAGGCATTATTCCTTCAAAACCTCTCGCTTCTGACAATAAATAAGCAATCAACATCGTCACATATAAATATTTCCGTTATATTATATTATATGAACGCCGGAGTTCGGCAGAACTACAACATCACAACGGCAACTCTACCACCCTTCCTTTTTCCGCAGATAGGTACCCGGCAATCAATATCTCAAGTGCAGCTCTTCCATCTTCTCCATTGATCAAAGGCTCTCTATCATTAATAATACTATCCAAAAATTCGTTCACCACGCTCCAAATATCCACCCTCCACCATTCTTGCTCTTCACTCCTCTCTTTTCTTGAGATTCGATAGACATGATAAGGCTTCTCTATAAGCAAAGCCCCTTTTGTGCCCAACATCTCGAATCTGACGTCCAGCCCCTTTGGATAACCCATTGGATTTGCCCATCCTGCACTCAAACATGCGATTACTTCATTCTCAAAGGTCATCATCATGGAACCAAAGTCATCTATCCCGATTGCCCCTTCGATCCTCCTACCTATATCCGCATATACTCGCTTCACCTCCGAGTCTGACAACCACCTTAAAGCATCAATTGCATGTATTCCGATGTCGCCAAACCCACCAAAACCCGCCTTTTCTGGCTCGAAGAACCAGGAAGTATCCATGCCTATTATATATCTCGGACTCTTACCGTACTTCATCGCGTAGATATACATTCCGGTGATTTCGCCAGCTCGTGTTCTCCTATAATGCAAGGGCGGACGCCCATTCTATACAGCTCGTCATATAGATTAACAAATTCCTGGTCCCATGGTCTTGGCGGGTAAATTGCATCCGAGGTAAGAATAATAGCGGTTTTGTTCTCCCAGCTTCTTTCTGCTAACTGCTTCCCAATCTGTAAAATGAGTGCGTTCTTCTCTTTTATTGCATAGTAACTCCCCTTTGGGTTTCCATACACATCCACAATACCGAAATCAGGAGCATTTAAGTTCTTCGAGTCATAAAGAGAGAAGTAGCAATATCCCATCACCCGTGCGTTTGAAGCGAACCATAATGCCTGCGCGGATATGAGGTCTGCTTTCTTTTGTTCATCCTCTGCATAGTGAATCTGTTCGCGAAAAGCGGTTTGTATTCCCCACTCTGAGATCAATACAGGTCTGTTATTGAGGTCAGCAGCGGCTGTGGAAAGGAAAAGAGTGTTGGCATCCGCGTTATAGCCCTTCAAGCTTGGAAAATCCAGCCCCCATTCACATATCTTGTCTATTGGCACGCCGGAGATGTAGGGATTGTCTCCAACAGATCCCGTGATCATATGCTCTGGGTCTATTTCTCTGATTGCGGATGAAATAGGAGATACCCAAAGACCAAAGTTAACGGCAGAGAACTCAATGAAATCCCTCCTCCATGGGTCTCCGCAACTAATAATTCCACCGCTTGGATAGATCGCCTCGTTTTCCACTTCATTCCAGTTTAGAAACCATAGTTGCAGCTCTGAATTCATTCTACTCAGGTTTCCATGGTATTTTTTATACATCCATTGCCTGAAAGCTTCTCTTCCACTGGCTGTATTCCAGTAGCCGTTGTAGTAGTTACCACCTTTTATATACTCCGCAAGGGAAATATCCTCAAAGATTTCCCATGCCCACACGTTAGAATGATGTTTAAGCTTTGAAACGAAGTCGGTAGCGAAAATCGTGCTGTTAAAGATCAAAGCGGGATTTGACCAGTCATAGCTCACATTTTTGCCCTGGAAATCCTTCCCGCTTTGAACATCCGTGGAGTACTGATAAGGTTTGAAAGAGACGATGAATATCAGCTCAGGGTAGTATTTCGCAGCAGTTGCAAGTACCTTTTCTGTTACCTCGAGATTATTCCCGGTTTTCAGCCTTACCAGATTGAAATGTGCCTCAGAAATTAGCTTCAGGTCATTGTCAATATCAAATAATTCAGTATGTCCGCATTCGAGGGGGTCATAGACAATTCCTGCGGCGTATGTCGGGCAATCCCGGACGTCTGTCAGCACGTGTCTGCCCTCTAATTCTGAGAAGTGCAGCGGGCTTTTGCCCTGTGACGCCGCATCGGCAATCAGAATTGCGTGAGCTAAGAGGAATAATATTATCAACCAGGCCCCAAATTCGTATATTACCATTTTGAAGACCTTACGATTTCCCATGTCTCTTTCTTTTGCCCATAATTACTAATGTGAGGACAACAATAGCAATACAAACCATTAACATGAAGAACCCAAAAGAGGGACTAAATGGCTTTTCTCCTGCCACTGGTGTGGATGAAGAGATGTTTTCAAGGGGTGTGGCGGTGGCAACGGCACCCGGAGGCTCATAGCCCCAGATGAGATTGCCTTTTTGATAAACGGGTATGTGCTGGTCAAGATACCATTGTCCTGTTTGATTCCACTCTGCGGACCAGTCATTGCTGGAATCCCAATCATTCCAATTATCCCGGTCGAACATCATCCATGTATCTTCTACAAAAGTTTTCGGTTCAACAGGCTCGTTGAGACTAAATTCAAGATAATATACATCATCATGATATTGAACAGGGCCTTTTAATACACCCTCTTTACACCACGGACCCTCGAGACCCATCCCATTGGGACCATGCGGAAGCTCAGAAAGATTAAGGAAGTAGCGAATGGAGACACCTTCTAAGGGCTCTGCACCACTGTTGTAAACTCGTACACGAATATTACTTTGTCCGGAATCATCAGCTTGGGCAAGGACCTCGACATGACAGACCCCTTTCTCTTCAACCTCAACTTCCCCTTCTCCGGGACTAATTATATGCCCTTTTGGAGGTTCATACTCCATAGTAAACTCAAGCCCACTTAAAAGAGCGGTAGCAAAGACGAACTGAGCCTGGATGTCTATTGCGTATTCATTATACTGCCAGCGATTTTTATCGTCAGCGTATTGAGGTGGATTGCCATATGCCCCGAGCACCATCGCACCGGGAATGACCCGGTCCAGCCTGTGATGCACGTTCAATGGGAATTTGCTCCCTTCTCCTGTGATGAAGCAAAGATTAAAGGGGTTCAAGCCATAGATCCACTGAATCTGATCCTTAGCGAAATAGAGATAAGAAGGGTCGAGTGTTTGTTTATACATAAGCAAGGAATCTATTGCCATGCCGCAGAGATAGCCATCTATTCCAACCCCCCAGTTAAGTGTGTAAGTGCTGATACCGTAAGGATTGGTTCTTGCTCTTTGCAGATGATCGCCTATCAGCTTTTCAAGGTCAACAAAGATTTCCTGTTTCAGCTCTTCATCAGCACCCCATTCAAGGTATCTGAATTCTGCAAGGCTCCATTGTTTGTCCCAGGTTGATGGTGACTCTGTGCCGCTGGGTGTGCCGGAATGATTAAGACCGTTTCGCAAGATTGCCTCTGCATTTTTCATGTATCGGTTTTCACCGGTGATATTGTAGAGTTCAAGGGCGGCGAGGGCTATTGCACACTCGTGTCCTGGATACATCCCACCACCATAATAGTTCACGGGATTTTTCGATGGGTTATTCACAGCCCATTCATAAGCCTTAATCGCACTATTCTTACATGTTTGGGCATATGCGGGCTCAAAATCATGGTATATCGAACTTGCGAGAGCCATTGCGAAAGCGTGTTTTGCGGCGATGTAACAGTCCTCATCGGTATCAAGTTGTCTCTCATCACCAGTGCCGGGAATATTATCGGTCTCAAATTCTGGAGAACCCCAGTAGTCGTAACCGCTGTACACACGCTCATACACACTGCCATCTGGGGTTTGCATCTTCATCATCCAGTCAAGAGCGACCTTAACTTCGTCAAGAATGTCCGGAAGCCCATTACCGTCCAAGTCATGCCACAAGTCAGGTTCGCTTTCATATGCTCTAAGCAGAATATATGCAGCGTATGGCGTATTCCCCATATACTTGTTGTAATCACCGGCATCGTGCCAGCCACCACTAACATCTACCTGCCCGTTCAGAGCGGCGTCATCTGCATGACACACACCGTGCCACCCCGGGACTTCAACACCACATCGCTGCACCTTAAAAAAGAACATCGCTTCTTCATACAAACCATAAATCATGGAATCAGAGCTAATAGAGAAAGGATATGACTCGCTTTCACCGATAACAAGTTTATATCTTCCGGAGATGTTAAAATCAGTAAAATCGGCAATATAGCAAACATCCATCTCACCAGAACCTGACCAACTGGTCCCCCATTCTTCAAGAACACCAGAATATTCTGTCGAGTTTGTATTTACGTTCACAATACTAAATGTTTGTTTATCTGGACTGACTACAACTGCAATTTTACTATCATTAATCCCGTACCCTATCTGGCTTGCATAGATATTCGAGGCGGATGCAGCTCCAACAAACCAAAAAATAAGTGCAAAGAAGATAAATATAGCAACTACAAAAACAGGTTCGCCGCCTTTTTTCGCAGTGTGTATATCCAGGTTTGACATCTTTTCTCTTCTTCTCCTGTAATACGTCCTTATCCCCAAGTCCTTTTTTATTATATTCGGTTCGATGAACTATAAAGTATAAAAACATGGACTGAGGTAAGAATAAAATAAATTGTGTTCTCAAACTTTCTTTCTCGCTTCAGGCTTAGCTATTTACTCAAAATAATTGTTTCTTAAATTATTGTAAGATTAATACATATAGGAGTAACAATGAACCCCATAGGATTGGTAATCCACGGACCGGAGGTAATAGACGAAGGAGAAGCGGAAGAAGCGATAGAAGCACTAAAAGGAGCGGGATTTGAAGTAGAAGCGGCTTTGGGTGGAATTACGGGCAAAACAGCGGTTATCGATGCGGATTTGCGGCACGTAATAGACATAAGCAAGGATTTGAAACCTTCAGAAGTAGTGGAAGATTTCTTAAAGCGCGGAGTAGATTTTATCCTGTTGGTGAACCATGCAAAGACCGAAGAGAGCGGGTTCATGTTTGGCGAGGGCGTTCTGAGAAATTTTATCGACAGAGGCGGTGGCGCGAAGCAGAATCTTTCGTTTGTGCAACTGGAATACAGCAGCAGGATTATTATTCGGTGGCTTTTGAAGCCAGAGCCCAGAGATGAGGATATATATAGAAGGATAACAGGAGTTCTCAGTGGGTTCAAGGAGAGAGAACCCTCTAAGCTCAAATCAAGATACAAAAAGGATACTCATTCAAATCTCGTGTATCGCGAGATAAGAGGCGTGCATCCAGGTGAGAAAATCGTAGTCGATGGTGTGGTTATCGGAATGTCCTCGCGGGAAAACAAAAATAACAGCGTTACGCTGGTGGCGAAAGAGGGAAAGCTTGTAAAAATCGTGGGCGGCACGCTGATAAAACATAATCTTGAAAAATTGCCTCCTTTGGATCTGGAGAAAGAGATGATTAAAACTGCCAGCGTAATCAGGAGGACGAAACCAAAAAAGATAAGAACAGATGGAGTATCAAGAAAAGGAAAGGAAAAGAAGAAAGCATGCTTTTTTTATACCGTGGAGCATCTTTTCCCGAAGCTCGAAGCGATGCATGCAGAGGATGCAGATATTGAAGTTGCGGTGACTATCGGAGATGATACGACAAGCATTGCCGGCGATATACTGAAGAGGTTTGGGATTCGCATGATAGGCATTACGGACGGCGATGCAGATGGATTGATAGCCGGGATAGAAAGTGGGTCTCTGGAAGATTACAAGAAATTCCTGCCGCCTGATTCGGTGATAATAAGATTAAAGCCGGAAAGGGACGATATTATAGGAAAAAAGATAAAGGAAGAGATTTTTGGAGATGGTGAAGAAATCGAACTGTCTGGTGATGTCCAGAAGCAAATTGAGGATTTGAAACATCGTATATTCGCCCTGGCTGAAGGGGATATTATCGGGGTATTGAGTTCTAATTCCCCCACTGCAAAGAAAAAAAACCACGAGATTTCACAAGATTAAAACAAACCTTTTTAGGAAAAAGTTAACATAACACATTTTCTTTAAAAGAAAACCTGTGCTAAAACACTTTTGCAAAGCAAAATAGAATTCTCAACTCATATTCAATGGTTTTGCCTCCGACCACAAATCTTCAAATTTCTCTCTTAGTTCCCTTGCCAATTTTGCATCCCATATCTTCGTCATCGCAAGTATTTGAGCAGGATTCTTTGGATTTACCACTTCTAAAACCACTCTTTCGCAGTCTATAACTTCAAAATAAGAAGGAGCTGCTTTTTTCATAACTCTTATTTCAACTTTATCTATTATTTTCCTAACTTCCCATTTGGGCATAAGGTTAGAAAGGGATGAATGCATAGTTATTTTCGACGAGGTGACCAAAATGCCCAACGAAAGGGAAAATTACGAAGGCATAGTGAAGAGAGGGGTGA